>JAHJDU010000300.1 GCA_018812385.1 Pseudomonadota bacterium | reverse complement strand
AGGATTCCCATGAGGACAAAGATCAGAACAAACCAGTCCTTTGACATGCCAATGGAATTATAAACAAAGGCCGTGTGCTGATTCCCCGCCTCATACAGCCCTTGTACCCACGTATATGTTTCATTGAAAAAAAGACTGCCGCCAATGGCTCCCCCCAGAAAAACAAAGGCATCCCATTTTCCCGAGGCTGCACCCACGGCTGCTGTGCCCGGGCACCACCCACCTGTGACAAAACCGATCCCAAAAAGAAGTCCACCCAAAATCTGGGCCTTATATAAAGTGGGATTCAGATAAATGGCATGTTCCGCGATCAGACCAAAACGTAAGCTTAAGGTAATCCCGATGATGGCCGTAATCATGGCAGTGAACATGACTTTAATCACCGCCATGTCTCTAAAATAAAACACACCTGAAAGTCGTCGGGAACTTCCAAAACCGGCTCGTTCCAGAACAATCCCAAATAAAATACCGATAACCAGGGACATGAAAAGGGCCTTTGATGAATCCAGTTGTCCGAGGCTGAAAAATGTATCAATCATCCCATTGCCTCCTTACAAAATATGCTGCCGCATACCCGCTTGCAAACAGGCAGATCAGAAAAACTAAACTGCCGGTTAAAAGCACGGCACCTCCGGTCAGTGCCTGCCCCGAGGTGCATCCCTGGGCAAGGCGGCTGGCATATCCCACCAGCAAACCACCGGCTAAGGCAAAGCTTATTCTTTTCCAGGAAGAGCACAGCCTGCCTTTTTCCAGTTGAAAGGAGAGTCTTTTTTCTACAACGGCAGATATCAGGCCGCCGATAATCGTACCGATGAACATGTAAACCAGATAATAATCAAGGGGATGTTTGCCCCAGGCTCCAAAATAGGTTGTATTTGCAGTATGTTCCGGCAAAAGCCACCCCTCAATTGCTGCCGCGATTCTCGCGATACCCGAGGACGCGCCCAGGCCGGTTCCAAGGATCAGAAACGATGCGGTTAAAACAAGCCCCAGGCAGACACCCGCAATATAGGGATTCATATATGGTTTGGCAGATGAATTCATGATCAGCACCCCGCACTTTTCTTTTTAGGTTTCTCAGGCGTTTGAGGAACCGGAACAACGGGTTGCGGAGCACTATTCTGGGATGGTGCCACAGCCGGTACAGAAAGTGTTTTTTGCGGTTGAGTTGTCGCCTTAGCTACACCTTGAAACTCTGATTCGCTCCAATAGGCTTCCAGGCCGCCTCTCAATGCCTTGATATCCCGTTTGGTTTTGCTAAAGAGCATGCCTGCAGCCATCATGGCCAGAGTTCCGTCCCTGTCCACAATGATCAGGGGGCCTGCGCCCACAAGATGGGCAGGATTGGAAAGAAGATCTGCCAGATCAACATTAACGGACTGCGGCAGATGAAAATCAGTATAAAAAGATGGCGGACGGATGTCTACCAGGTCAAATGTTCCGGGCAGGTCCATGATCAGGCTTTTTAATTCAGCCGGTGAAACCCTGCCCGGCAGCTTGATTTCCTTTTTTTCTGTCGCACCTTGAATGGCCGGAGACTTTTGGCTGTCTGAACCGAAAACAGGATACCCGGCATCAATCCATGCCTGGCTGCCGCCTTTAAGACTGGTGACTTTTGCAAACCCCTTCTGTTCAAGTATGCCCAGGGCAAGACTTGAGCGATAGGCTGAGTTACAAACGGCTACAACGGGTTCAGCAGGGTCGAGTTTGCTTGACAATTGTGCCAGCTGATTTAACGGCATATTAATGACCTGACCGATTCTCAGGCCCATCCATTCGGTTGGCAGACGGACATCCACAATGACCGGTGCATTTCCGGCTTTCATCGCTTCATACAGGGTTTGCGGTGCCATCAGTTCCACAGTTTTCAACGGCAGAGACTCTGCAACCCAGGAATCAAATAACAGAGCCCGGGTACTATAACCAACCCGATTCAACCGAAAGGCTGCCTCATCCACTTCCTCCTGGCTACCGGTTATTACAAGTGGCACCCCCCATGGAATCATGATGCCGACCCAGGTTTCAAGCCTTCCGCGAAGGGCAATATTGATGGCGTTGGGTATATGGCCTTTTGCATAGAGCTCCGCATCCCTGAGATCTACAATATAAGCGTTGGCTATATCTGTCAGTTTTATATCGGGAGTGATTGTTACAGGCGGCGTTTTCCAGTCGATCAGTTCAGGGCCTTTTTTGTTCAAGGCCGCATTATGTTTGAAATACTGGGGTGCATCGGGTAATCCTTCAAGCACTGCAGCAATAAAATCACTTCTGGCGGAAAATTTTAAATAATGATTGGTTTGTCTTTCTCGACCAATGGTTGAAAAGGGGTCGTCACTTAAATGTGCACCGCATAAAGACCCGGCACCATGAGCCGGATAGATGGTCACGTGATCCTCTATTTTTGATAACTTGTTCTGCCAGGTGTCAAAAGACATGGATGCCAGAGCAGCGGCAGAAATAGTTCCCCCCATCAGGTCGGGTCGTCCAATACTCCCTACAAAAAGGGTGTCTCCTGTAAAAGCGGCTTGTGGTTTTTCCCCATCAATAGTGCTGTAAACAATGGATGTTGTACAATCCAGTGTATGCCCAGGTGTCTCAAGCACCTTTAATTCAACGCTGCCAATGGGTATGATGGAACCATCTTTCACGGCAGTGTGGGGATACCCTGCATCTGCCCTGGCACTTATAAAAACAGGACAGCCGGCTTGTTTTGCAAGCTCTGTATGGCCGGCCACGAAATCGGCATGGCTGTGCGTCAGCAAAATACCTTTTATGTCAGCATCTTCCTTTTGTGCGATTTCCAGGTACTTCCCGATATCTCTTCCAGGGTCTACGACAAGGGCTTGTTTACCACTGATCAACATATATGAATAGTGTGATAAGACCGCAAGGTTGAATTGGATAATCCTAAAACCGGGATAGGAATAGGTATCTACAATGTCATAGTTGGACGCAGCATCAGAATGCGATGCCGATTCTGAATCTTTTAAAGATCCGGCAAAACTCTGTGTCCCGAAAATAATAAAACCCATCGAAAGAATTAGTAATACTATTTTTTTAAAGGTTAGCTTCATTATGATCCTCCTTTTTTTTGAGCCTCACACATGACGTGCATTGCCAAGTGAATTGGCAGAATTAAGGCAAGGTTATTATGATAGAATGCCTAGTTTGTAGAAACAAAATATACTATTTTTTCGGATAGAAAATTTATATTATATCATTAATCTTTTATTAGTTTGGTGTCAACGATAACGTTTTTACAGACAGATAAATATATATTTCATATTTCAGATAAGCTAAGGGCATTGATTGTAATTCTTTGTCAAATAGTATAAATTCTGTCCAAGAGTATGAATTAGTGCCTGACCGAAAACCCCGTGTTTGGGCGAAAAGT
>JAHJDU010000299.1 GCA_018812385.1 Pseudomonadota bacterium | reverse complement strand
TTAACTCCGGGGTAAAAATTTCTTTACTGGCAATGTATCCCATGTTTTGGCCATAGGAGAGCAAAGTGTCGATATTACCAATATTTGTAATATCGACACTTTCTGATGCTCTTTTGCTTTTTTAGCTCCTTTTCTGTAGCCATACCCGCAGGAAAAAAATATTTGCTGCTGATTTATCTGATTGTTTGTAACTCATACGATAACACTTTAAAGGCCAAGGGCTCCGGGGTTCATGATCCCGTTTGGATCAAAATGTTTTTTAATTGATCTTAAAACATCCATCTGCTCTTTTCCAAGGTGCTTTTCCATCCAGGGCGCCATCATTCTTCCAATCCCGTGATGGTGGCTTAACGAGCCCTTGTTTGTTTCAATACACTCTATGATCCCTTGCTGGAATGTTCTGAACTCATCTATGGATTTCATCCTTGTGATAAAGATGAAATAAAGATTTGTGCCCTGGCTGTAGAAATGAGAGGCATGGGTCATGCAGATGGTGTTGGGAAAACTCTTTATATAGGATCGGACCTGTTTGTGAAGGGCATGTATATTGTCCCAGGTTACAGAGGTTTCAAGGGTGTCGATTAGCACGCCAAAATCATTCAAGGCATCGCGCATATAAGGGTCTGAAAACCGCCCCTTATACCATTTTTTCATGGGATAGCTGGTAAGGTAAAGGCCCTGGTTTTTTTTGCAGATTTTTCTAACCTGTTTTGCCACATTTTTTGAAAAACTTTTTTCTCCGTCTGTCTTACCCATTAAAAGGCATCTCTGGCCGGGCTTAAGGTTTTTAAACTTCATGAATTTATCTAAAATACCGTGTTCAAGCCCATACATTTTCATTGCCACATCTGTTTCTTCAGCATCAGATATCCTTAAAATAGATGGCATTCCAAATTCGCCCTGGCAGATCTGGCGGGCAGCGTCTGCTGCGCGTTCAAAATCAGGGAACATGAAGGTGAATGCTTTGGAATTTTCAGGATTGTATTGGAACACTTTCATTGTAACGGCCACAAGAACCCCGAAACACCCTTCAGAGCCTTTCATGATGTCATTGACCTTGGGGCCCGTTGCCGTACCTGGATATTCATGGGTTTTAAAAGAACCTGACGGGGTAACATATTCCTGGCTTATGACAAGATCACAGGCATCTCCATAATATGAAGATGCCTGGCCAGAGCCTAGGGTCACAACCCATCCGCCCACGGAAGAATACTCAAATGACTGGGGGAAATGTCCCCCTGTATATCTTTTTTTTGTGCCAAGCTTTTCAGGGGTATTGTTTAACAGGGTTTCATAAAAAGGCCCCATCATGCCGGGCTGGACGGTTATTGTCTGGTTTTTCTCATTAAACTCTATCATTTTGTTCATATGGGTTGACATGACAAGGGTCACCCCGCCCTTGGGACAGTCAAGGCCAAAGGTCACAGAGCTTCCCCCTGAATATACATGAACAGGTATTTTTTTATCATTGCAAAGGGCGATTATATTTTTTACATCTTCTTTGTCCCTTGGGTGCAGGACAAGGTCGGATATTTTATCAATAATATTCTCCCTTAGTTTGAAGATATCCTCCATGGATTTGCCGTTTGAATATTTGAGCCTTTCATAGGTATCAACAGCCAGGTTCTCTTTTCCCACGATGTTTTCAAACAATAGGATATCGCTTTCTGAAATCATGGAGGCCTGGCAATCTTTTACCTTTTCTTCACCAGGCTTTTGCTTTTTTTTAAAATCTGAATCATCAAGACCCAGTTCCTGTTTTATTACATTTAAAAACCCCGGGCTGGGATTTTTAAATTCATCAGGGCTACCCCATTTCAGGATTGATCTGAATGAACCTTTTTCAGGGGCTCGGTTTAGCCAGTCTGGTATGAATTGGGGTTTTTTTTTCATCAGTATTTTGGATATCCCGTGATTTGCTGGATTTGTGAATATAAGGGTTCAAGGGCTTTGTATATTTTGCTGTAAACTTTTGAGTAAAGTTCCTTGTAAATTTCAACATTGTTCTGATCAGGCTCAAAAACCCTTTTGATTTTAATCATATTGTCAATGGCCTCATCAATACTTGAATACATGCCTATACCCTTGGCAACAATAATGGCAGCCCCAAGTCCGGATGTTTCATGTGTCCTGCCCTTGACCATGGGAATATCAAAAATATCAGCCGTGATTTTGCAGATTTCATCACTCTGGGACGCACCGCCTGAAACGGCAGCTTTTTCTATCTTGATCTTTGTTTTTTGCTCTATTTTTTTCATGCCTTCACAAAGCGCAAACCCAAGGCCTTCGATAACTGCGCGGTAGATATGGGATTTTTTGTGGACATCCCCAAAACCGATCATGGCACCTTTGGCTTTTGGCTGGTCAAGGCCTGGGCTCCAGTAAGGCTGTACAATAAGTCCCATGGAACCGGGTTCAGTCTGGGCTAAAAACTGGTTTAAGATTTCTTCAGCAGGGATGCCGGCTTTTTTTGCCTGTTCAACTTCTTTTTGGGCAAACTCTTTTTTAAACCAGGTAATCATCCAGAAGCCCCTGAAGATCTCAACCTCGGAATTATATAATCCCGGTACGGGGGCAGGGTAAGCAGGCAATAATCTGATGGCCTCAAAATATTTGTCAGAAGTGGTCTGTACCGTTGCAATGGTCCCGAAACTAAGGTTTGCCATGTTCTGCTTGATCACTCCTGCACCAAGGGTTTCGCAACCTTTGTCAGAACCGCATGCAATCACGGGGATTCCTTTTTCAAGACCTGTTGCTTCTGCGGCCCGGGAAGTTATTGTTCCCATGATTTCACCAGGGATGGCAATCTGTGGCAGTTTTTCTTTTTCTATGGGAAAAAGAATTGCCGGAAGCTCATATCTTTTTGCCCAGGTCTGTTTTTTATAGCTAAAGGGAACATGCCCTATCTGGGATGCAACAGAATCAACAAAATTTCCTGTGAGTCTGAAATTTAAGAATCCTGAAATCTGAAGATATTTATGGGTTTTTTCCCAGATCTCAGGCTGGTTCTGCCTGATCCAGTTGCATTTGCCCTCTGCCTGAATTCCTACAATAAGTTTTTCAAGGTTCACCATCTTCAGCCCCAGGTTCAATAGCCCTTTAACGGCAAAAAAAGGCTTGGCCTTTCTCTGGTCAAGCCATATAATCGCAGGTCTTAAAGGTTTGCCGGTTTCATCAACATTTATCATGCTGTCTCTCTGGGACGTGATCCCAATACCGGAAATTTTGGAAAATCTTTCCCTGTTTAATGATTTAAGCTTTTGGCAGGCTTGGGCAAGGCTGTTCCAATAAAGTTCAGGGTCTTGCTCAGCCCATCCCGGGTGTTTGGAAAAATAGGGTTCATACTCAATCTGTACCCTTTCAAGGAGTTCTCCTTTTTGGGAGAAAATGATAGCCCGAAGGCTCTGGGTACCGCAATCTATTGCAAGTATTGTTTTATCGACCAAAATAAGGCTCCTTAAAATTTATGAAAATTTAGTTTGTCCATTATTCTTTGGTTTTGCACCTATTCTTTGCACCTATTCTTTGTTCTGGGGCGGAGAATAAAATTTTTGCCACAGGTCCATGTAAGTGTTTTTTTCACTTGCCCAGCGCTCTTTATTCCATGAAAGAAATGGTTTGCATATTTTTTCAATTTTATCAAGATATGCTTTGCCGCCATGGGGAAGAAAAAGTCCTATCCTTACCCTTCTTAACATAAGATCTGAAAGGTTATGAATATTTTCATGCTGTGCTGCATGGCAGAGCTCAATCCAGAGACTTGATGTATCTGCTATGTGAGTAAAGCTCTCTTTATCATTATTTTTCAAAATCTCCCCTGCCATGTGACCATATCTGCCATAAAGTCTTTGTTTGAGAACTTTGGGAATATCCGGAAAATTATCATTCATTTCAGGCTTTTGGACGGAAATTTCGGTCTGTATTTTTAAATGTTGTGGAAGATATTTTTTTGCAGCATCCAGGGCATCAAGAGCCAGAAGGCGAAATGTGGTAAGTTTTCCACCGGTTATAGTCACAAGGCCTCTGTCTTCCCATACAACATGTTCCCGCGATTCTTTGGATGGTTTTTTTTTCTTTTTTGAAAGAACCGGTCTTATGCCTGCTATGGATGAAACACAATCTTTTAAGGAAATATCAAGGCCCGGCAGAATGAATTGCAGGCCGGAAATTAAATAAGATGCTTCCTCATCTGTGACAAAGGGTTCTTGATCAAGGTTGTCTTCATGGTCAACATCCGTTGTTCCAAGGATATTGCACCCGTTCCAGGGAAAAAAGAAAATCGGCCTTAAATCCTCTGGGTGGGCAAAGCTTATGACCCGGTCCAGGGGTAGAATGTCCTCGGGGAAAATAAGATGGCTGCCCCTTAATGGCCTTAAATGGTATCCTTTTACAGGAGATGGATGAAAATGTTCGGCCCAGACTCCTGTGGCATTTATCACAGCCTTTGTTTTAAGCTCAGCTTTATGACCCGTTGATGTATCATGCGCATTTATTGCAGCAACATTGCCTTGTTTATCCCTTTCAATTCCAATGACCTTTGTATAATTCAATGCAGTCCCACCTGCCATGCAGCCGTCATTGATCAATCTTAAAACAAGCCTTGCATCATCCACCTGGGCATCTTTAAAACCAACGGATGACACAAGGTTGTCATTTCTTATCTGTGGAATAAATTTTAAAGTCTGGTCTTTTGTAAAGCTTTGATGCTGTCTTTGTCTTGCCATAAAGCTGTAAATTGAAAGCCCTATTTTCATGGACGATTTTTTAGGGCCATAGTCATCATAAACAGGCATTAGAAAGTTCAGGGGGTTGACAAGGCCTGGATAGGTTTTTAAAAGACGTTCCCTTTCTCTTACAGCAGATCTTGTTAAAAGAAATTTACCCTGCTTTAAGTAGCGAAGACCGCCATGGACCATTTTTGAAGACCGGCTTGAAGTACCCCATGCAAAATCTTTTGCTTCAAGGAGAATGGTTTTAAATCCCATGTTCACTGCCTCATGAAAAACCCCTGCTCCTGTAATACCTCCTCCTATGACAACCAGATCAAAATTATTGTCTGTATCTATTATTCTCATTATTCTCCTGCCAGATTTTTTCTGTATGCTCCATGGTCTTTTGGACAAAATCTTTTATTCTTTTATCTAAGATTTCACAAACAGGTGTCAAAAAACAAGTCTTTTCAAAAATCAGTATAACTTTTACCGGTTTGTCCGGCAAGGCCGCGATTATTTAATGCCTTGGGAAAACACTTTACAAAAAATACACTATGGAATATTTGTTGTTGGCATATATTTAACTCAATATAAAAAGATTTCTTATCTTAATAATTTTTTTAAAGGGAGTTTGAACCAATGAGTATTGATGAGTTTTCCATGGATTTTTTTTCCTTAAAGGGAAAAACAGCCATTGTGACGGGCGGTAACAGCGGACTTGGGCTGGCTTTTTCAACTGCTTTGGCAAAAGCCGGAGCCAACCTTTTCATTCCAAGCGCTGTCATGGATGATGGACAAGCCAGGCAATTAATTGAAAAACAGGGAAATGCCGTTGAATTGATGAAAAAGGATATAACGGAACCAGGAGCGCCAAAACAAATCATGGAGGCCTGTGTAAAAAAATTCGGAACCGTTGATATTTTAGTCAATAATGCTGGGATTTGTTTGTTAAATTCAGTATTGGAATTTGACCGCAAAGACTGGGATCCCATGATTGCCGTCAATCTGACGGCTGCATTTGAATTAAGCCATGAAGCCGCCAAAATAATGATCCCCCAAAAAAGCGGCAAGATAATCAATATCTGCTCTTTATTTTCTTATCTGGGAGGGCAATGGTCTGTTGCCTATGCCGCAACCAAACATGGCATTGCCGGACTGACCAAAGCCTATTGCGATGAACTGGCCCAATATAATATTCAGGTAAATGGCATTGCACCAGGATATTATGCCACGGAACTCACCACCAAAACCAGAAGCAATCCTGCAACCAATCAAAAGGTGCTGGATCATATCCCAACCAATCGCTGGGGTGAGCTCCAGGATTTGATGGGAACGATTGTGTTTCTGGCAAGCCGGGCTTCTGATTATGTGAACGGTCATGTGCTCGTTGTTGACGGGGGCTACCTGGTGCGATAGACTTGAAGACAAAGGTTAAACAATAAGATTTTTGTTAATAACGACTCATTAAAAGGAATCATAATGACATTAACCAGGGAAGAAATTGTTGATCATTTAAAAAATATTGTTGGTAAGGAAC
>JAHJDU010000298.1 GCA_018812385.1 Pseudomonadota bacterium | reverse complement strand
TAAAATGGATACCTTTGAATTTACAAAAAAAAAGCTGATATCACTTTGCCCTGAAACCAGGAACAAGCATATTATCAGCTGGTTATCCCGCTTTTATCAGAAATTAACCACCAATCGTGTTAACCCGGCATCTTTGGATCTTTTTACCCGCCAATATAATGAAATCCTTAACTGGACGGGTATGGAACCTTTTATTAAACCTGAATCCAATACCACAAGATTGTGGATTGAAAGCATTTCCGACAGGATTCACTTTCATCGCTCTGCCATTGGCACCCCTGTCCGGGACCCTGATTTACTTGAACCTGTTCAAACAAATGACATCCCTCTTTCTTATCGTCAACCAGGCTTTAATTGTCATCTTGCCCTGGATGGTCTCAGAAGCCTTTTTAATGTGGGATCTATTTTCAGGACCTGTGATGCTGCAGGCTTTAAATCCATTATTCTTGGGAGCACCCCAGGCAAAGAACATCCTGGGGTTAAAAAAACCGCCATGGGGGCTCATAAATGGGTTGAACAGGAAAAGACAAACGATCTTGCAGGGACTTTAATTGAGAAAAAAGAAAAAGGATACAAGATCATTGGTGTTGAAACCATTAAAGGCGCCTGTCCTTTTTATGATATGCCCTGGGAAGACAACACCATTCTTGTGTTTGGAAATGAAGAGTATGGGATCTCATCCCATGTCAGAAAAACCTGTGACTCCTTTGTTCATATCCCCATGTATGGCCGGAAAAATTCCCTTAATGTTGCCAATGCCGTTGCTGTCATCTGTTTTCAGATGGCCAGATCATTGTGCACAAGGTAAATCATCTATAAGCTGTATTTCAAGGACCAGATCATTGATTTTAATAATATCACCGGGATATATTTTTTTGCGCTTCTGCGTTTCAATACTCCCGTTTACTTCCGCAAAACCATCAACTATCATGAATTTGGCTTCCCCGCCGCTGGAAGCAATATTTTCAAACTTTAAAATTTTATACAATTCAACGGGTGCCTTGTTTATCTTAACAATTCTTTTATTCATAATATGCCTCGTATCTATGGTATATATCCCATGGTTAAATCGGCATTTAGGAAATTTGGCAATGCCGCCATTTTCCCTGAATGCTTATGAATTTTCTTCTAATCTATCCCCAATCTTTGCAATCCTTCCCCGGGAGAGATGCCAATGCTATTGCATTAAAGGCAAAATATTTATAATAAATAAAAAACAAAAAGGGAATTGAATAAATGAAATATACAAAACTCAGTATTGTTTGCATTTGCCTGTCTTTTTTTATTTTTCAGTCAAATGGGCTTGCTGCTAACTTTGGCCAGGAGTACACCCTTTCCGGCAAAACCATGGGAACCTATTTCACCATAAAATTTATCACTGCTAAAAAACCATCCCTGCCCCTGTGGAAAGCAAGGGTGGATAAACGATTAGAGGAGATCAATAAAAAACTGTCCATGTATGACCCGAAAAGCGAGCTCTCCCTTTTTAACAATCAAAAAACCGGAACCCCGGTGAAAGTCTCTGCTGACTTTTATGACACCATGTTAACGGCTAAAAAGCTATATGACATGACAGACGGTTCCTGGGATGGAACGGTGAAACCCCTGGTGGATCTCTGGGGATTTGGGACAAAAAAAAGCATCCACAAGATCCCTGAACCCGATAAAATCGCTTTGGCCTTATCAAAAACCGGGTTTCATCACATTGATATCAAAGGGCAGCACACCCTTTTAAAAACCGCTGACATCACCCTTGACCTGGGATCCATTGCAAAAGGCTATGGCGTGGATGCCCTGGCAAGACTTTTTACCTCATCCGGCATCCATGATGTTCTTGTGGAAATAGGCGGAGAGCTTTATGGCTCAGGCACAAACAAAAAAGGAAAACCCTGGTCCGTGGGTATCAGCGAACCGGAGAAACAATTTTCAAACCAGAACTTGTATAAAATTATCCGCTTGAATAATCATGCCATTGCCACCAGTGGGAATTACAGAAATTTTTTCGAAATAAATAAAAAAACCTATTCCCATATCATTGACCCCAAAACAGGATTTCCAGTTGACAATCAAATTGTCAGTGCATCTGTTATTTCAAAGGACTGCACCTTTGCCGACGGTCTTGCAACAGCCCTTATGGTCATGGATGTGCAAAAAGCCATAGCCCTTGTTAACAGCCTTGAGGATACAGAATGCATGATTATCCAAAAAAAAACGACCAAATTCATCAGCCATACGTCTGACAATTTTGATCGCTTTGTGGTGAAATAATTTTAATTATCTATACGGGAGAGCAAAGTGTCGATATTGGCATTTCCGACAATTTCTGATGCACTGTTTTGGGTTAATGGATTGTCAGGCTTGCCTTGTTCAAAGGTCTTCTGCTATTTGCCGAATCTGCCACTACTGGCATTTTCGGCAAATGATAGGAAAAAGAGCTTTGATTTATTTATTGAGAGATTAAAGTCCTGTTTCATTTTAATACGCCTTTTTTCGAAAACCCCCTGAACGGTTGAACCCAGGAGCAGCATGTTCTAAAGTATCTACGATCCATTGATTTAAGCTTTTCCCTTCGGCCATAGCTACACTGGCAATATTTGCTACTGCACCCTTATCAGTATCAGGGCTTGGGTGCGGTCGGTGATAGACTCGAACCTCATTGAAAAGAAAGATCGTTTGCCGGTTCATTATAAATACCTTCAATCCCGAGTTCACTTGCAGATGTTATAAAAGATGAG
>JAHJDU010000657.1 GCA_018812385.1 Pseudomonadota bacterium | reverse complement strand
GATCATGGTGAAGTTGATTGCTTAATAGAAACTGAAAGAATAACAGGCTATTTATTTGTGGTGAGTTTACCAGGATTAACATTAAGATACTGTCAGATGTACCCGATAAAAGCACAACAAGCCTGGGGAACATTCCATGAAAAAGCATTCAATTATTTTGTCCCGCTTTACAGGACTTACTCAACGGGAGATAGATATGAAAATAATAAATGGTGCTACATCCGGAGATTATCACATACACTCTTCAACAATCTCAGATGGAATGAATTCAATAGATGAAATTGTAATCCAGGCCGGGAAATTAAACTATCAAGAAATTGCCATTACTGATCATAACCAGGAATATCTGGATAGCTATAACTTTAACGCTAATACTCATTACAGCATTATCTCATCAGGAAGATGGAAAAATATTCATAATGATGTTCAAGTTATATTTGGTGTGGAAGCAGATTTATTAAATGAGAATGGTGATATCTGCAACCATATTCAAAATATTTTTCCAGAATTCATAGTATTGTCAGCACATCAGAAAATATACTCTGGGAATGCAAGCTTGATCAAAAATGGATATTTAAACGCTATTAACCGACATGGATCTAAAATAAAATTATTAGGTCATTTATGTTCTAAACAGTTTTCTGACCATTTAAATACTGAAGATATCATTGAGATTGTTTCAGCCGCAAATAAAGCAGGTATTTCTTTAGAATTAAATTGTGCAAATTTAGTGAACAACAAAACTTGTGAGAAGAATTTAAAAGCAATGTTATCATGCGGTGACTCCTTGTATGTTAATAGTGATTCCCATACTCTTTTTGAGTTTATCAACGTAAGGAATGAAGGTAAGATCCTAGAAAATCAGTGGTAAGATGGATATGCCTATGCGACTGATTCAGTCATTTTGAATGCCATTACTTCACATAAGGGAGGAATTTTATTTTTCTGATATATGCGATCCGTCAGATAGTCCCAAAATGATATGTTTAATTTTCTACAAGTCTTTTTTAAACTCGTAAAACTGTCCCGGCATCTTTTCCCGGTATCACTACGGGTTGAACCGCTTATTTTTCGTCTTTTTACGTATTCCCTGATGTCACTTTCGCTTAGATTGTTATGTAGTGGAATGTCTGGTCTATCAAGGACCAACAAAAGTTCAGCTTTATTTTTATAAATTCTTTTTAGGGCCAGATCAAGTGCGGCCCACCCGGTTTTTCGAGTAAACAGCTCATCAAACTGTTTTTCAAGGTTGCTTTTCTTTAATTTATCCGGGTTGATTCGGTAATCTTTCAATTCCCGATAAAGAGTCCAGATATCTGTACGTGTGTCTTCCAGCAATTTTGTGTGCTGCTCTGTAAACCCAATTAGTTTATGGATAGTTCTTTCTGCATGTACCCAACAAAGTCCGTGAAGAAAAACATTAAACTGGCCGGCATCATCGCTGATAATAACCATATTTTTATTGTAACCATGATGAATAATGCTTCCAATAAGACCCCCTTCTGTGGAAATACGAACATGGTGATTCGCCGTAACCTCTGATGCTTTTAAAAATTTTATCCATTGCTTTTCGGTTTTATATCGTTTTCCTTTTGAGTTTTCGAATTTTTCAAGCTGAAACTTGGGAAGCCCTTGTTTGTGCATATATTCCAAGGCATCATCATTAATGATGAAGTCATTATATCCTGTGCGCAGAAGCTTTAAAAAATTAATCCTGCTTTTGCTATTGGTGCTTTCGAACCATGCAAAATATTCATTGCCTATATGAGTGCAGTACCCGTTATTTCCATTATGACGTGCTCCGGTGTCATCGACATTTATGTGACCTGATAATGAAAGTGCTGTTGACAGAAGCTGATCTTTTTCATAATGGAAGTCGTCTTTGCCGTGTATAAGAATATCGTTGATTTTCCCTTTTGAAATATCAACACTAATTTCACGGAGTTGTTCAGTTATTAAAGGTTGGGTGACATGGCAACCGTAGTGCTGATATAAAACAAATGATTGCAGATTAGCTCCGAAATGACCTTTTACATCTTTTGGCAATCTCGCAGTAATGTATTCTCCCGAAGGAGTTTTCCAGCGTCCGCGTCTATAGAGGATATTCCAGTTGGCGAAGATAATGTCTTGTACAATAAAATCTTTATAATCGATAAACGTAGATCCTGGTGGCAGGCCTTCAGGATGTAGTTTTTGTTCCTCATGAATTTCAAGATTCTTGGTTTTGGATACTTTTTTCTCTTTGCCTATTTTTTTTGGGGGGAAGGGTTTCTCTGTGTTTTTGTCAAGGTTTGATGGCTTAATTTTAGGTTTGGGTTTCTGGCCCTTCAATCTTGCTATCTCATCTTTTAACCCTTGAATTTCTTCTGCCTGCTTTTGAATTATTTCCAATAAAACCACTATGATTGGGGTGATCTCTTCTTCGGGAATTTGGGGTATTAAATTACTTGTACTCATACATTGTACTATTACCATCTTGCTTCATGGTTGTCTACACTTTTTTTTGCTACCCACTCACTTTTTGGGATCTTACCT
>JAHJDU010000025.1 GCA_018812385.1 Pseudomonadota bacterium | reverse complement strand
CCAAACAACTTGAAAAGGCAATATCAAAAAAAATACTATTTGACATGGAGAGTATGGGATGAGAAAAATAATAAAAGAAGCAATTGGAACAATAGTTCAGGATATGCTTGAGTCTGGTTTCAAGTCATCGTTTACAAAAAAGGAACTTAATTCGCTCGGCATTAAAATTCCAGAAATTGCAATAACATCGGCCCAAATCAAAGAGATCAGAGAAAAAACAAATCTAAGTCAATCAGTATTTGCTCAATTATTAAACGTCAGTCCATCATCGGTCAAGCAATGGGAGCAAGGGGCTAGAGTACCAACTGGATCAACAAAAGTATTGCTGGAACTTCTTAATAAATCCCCTCATCTTCTTGATTATAGGCTCTGTGTTTAATTTAAGGTTTAGCCTGTGTCACTGCACTGATCAAACAGTAAACCTGCGTGGAAAGCAGATCATATAATCAAAAGTCTATTTTAGTTCTCCTCTTATTTGTACCGGACGATAAAAAATAGCACATTCAATATATAATTAATCGTACGGTGAAAAAAAGATCAAGTCAAGCAAAATTAACCGCACGGTTAAAAAATCAACTTAAAGAGTGCTCACTTCAAAGCTATCTGCTCAAATAGAGATGATTATCGCCTTAACCAAGGATTTTTATAGGATTCAAGGCTTTAATGGAAGTCAATGAGATCATTGAACCTGAACCAGGCAAATAGTTAAAAAAGGTATTTCCATATCTTCCATCCTGGTGATTTTTCTGTGTCCTGCCACTTGGGATTTCGCAGCATGTATTCGGGATTTTTACGTTGTTGTTCTTGAACATCTGCTTTTTTTTCCTGATCCATTTTTTCCCATGCCATTGTGGACCGGTCAAAGATTTTTTTGTTAATGCTGGCGGCAATGCGGTTTGTTTTGCTGATCAAATCATCTTTTTTCTGGGACTGCTCGAAAAAAGCCATATACCGTTTGTTTTCAATATCAAAAACCTGGACATCAATGCTGAATGAACCGCCAAGCTGGGTAATTGCCCCTGCCAGGACAAAATCACTGTGGGTCAGCCGTGCAATTTCATTGATCCCTTTGCCGGTCTTTGTTTTATCAATGGCTGACAGGTGTGGTGCAAGTTGTTTCTGGGAGACCACCATCACATTGTCCTTCCAGGACAGCCGGGAATAGAGCATCTGAACGATACCATTTTGTATATGAATCAATTTTTCCTGTGCATTGATTTTAAATGGAAGGATGGTAATGGTCTTGATATTTTCTTTGGCTGTAAGTGTCTGAAAGCTCCCCATGAGAACAAAGAGAAAAATAAGAATGGCAATTATTTTATAGATTGGATTATTTTTTTTCAAGGTTTGGCTCCGTTTAAAGTTTTGATTTTAAAAGCAGGGTTACGATTTTGGGATCAGCTTTACCCCGGGTTTTTTTCATGATTTTTCCCATGAAAAAGGAAAAAAGTTTGGTTTTACCATTTCTAAATGCAGCCACTTCATCCGGGTTTTCATTGATGATGTTTTCGACCATTGTTTCAAGCTCAGATGAATCTGAAATCTGTTCAAGACCTTTTTCCTTTACAATAATTTCCGGGTCTTTCTTTGTCTCAACCATTTCATCAAACACAATTTTTGCGGCAGTTGCATTGATTTTCCCGTTTTCAACCAGTGTTAACAATTTTGAAAAAGCAATGGCTGAGACAGGCGAGTCGGAAATTAGTAGGCCTTTGCTGTTCAGCATGGCCAAAAGGGTGGTCATGATCCAGTTGGCAGCCAGCTTTTTGTCTTTCAGGGGTGCTATTGTTTCTTCAAAAAAATCAGCAAGTTCAATGGAGGAAGTCAGCACTTTGGCATCATAGTCACTGAGTTTATAATCTTGTATAAATCTTGATTGTTTTGCAACGGGAAGTTCCGGCATGGTTTTTTTGACTTCCTGTATCCAGTGATCATCAATAATGAGCGGCACCAGATCCGGATCAGGAAAATATCTATAGTCATGGGCTTCTTCTTTGCCACGCATGGAAGTTGTTTTGTTTCTGGAAGGGTCCCAGAGTCTTGTCTCCTGAATCACCTGTTCCCCTTCTTCTAAAACATAGGCCTGCCGTTCAATCTCATAAAGGATCGCTTTTTCTACATTTTTAAAGGAATTAAGATTTTTGAGTTCTGATCGTATGCCAAACTCTTTTTGTCCCCTGGGTCGAAGGGATATATTTGCATCACACCGAAAACTTCCCTCTTCCATGTTGCCGTCACAGACATCAATATATTTCAGGATGGCGTGCAGTTTTCTCAAGTAGGCACCTGCCTCCTGGGCCGTCCTGATGTCCGGCTCGCTGACGATCTCGATTAAGGGAACCCCGGTTCTATTTAAATCCACCATGCTTCTGGCCCTAGCAGGATCATGGATGAGTTTGCCTGCATCTTCTTCCATGTGAATCCGTGTAATGCCTATTGTCTGGTTACCATTTATCTCAGTTTCAATTTCAAGAAATCCATGTTCAGCAATGGGGGCGGCATATTGTGATATTTGATATCCTTTGGGAAGATCTGGATAAAAATAATTTTTCCTGTCAAACCTGCTTTCCTGATTAATTTTGCAATTGGTGGCAAGAGCCGCTTTAATGGCAAAGGTGACCGCCTTTTTATTCAGGACGGGCAGAACGCCAGGCATGCCTGTACAAACCGGGCAGGTATTTGTATTGGGAGGGTTTCCAAATTTGGTGGAGCAGCCACAGAAAATTTTACTTAAAGTTTTTAATTGTGCATGGACTTCAAGACCGATAACAGGTTCAAACTGCATAAATAATTATTTTCCCTATCTAAAAAATTTAATCATAACCTGTCTTTATAACCTTGATAGGGTTATTAGGCAATGATTTTTTAGACAACTTAAGAACCAGACCTAATGCTATTTTTGGAAGAAATTAATTAATGCCTGGCCAAATTCGTTAGAATCTTTTTCCTGCAATCTGCCAAGGGTTTTGATAATAATGGATTTGTCTATCGTGGCAAATTTCATCCTTATCATGGAGGGCCAGAAAAACAGGGTCATAAAAAAGGTTTGCAAAGATATTTTGATTGTAATAGTTTGTACCAAAAATAATTCTGGATAGTAATTACAAAGGATGTTTTGCATGAAGTTTTTCTTTTGTGTCATTGGCATGGTCATGATTGTTGAGGGGTTGCCATATTTTGCATTCCCCGGAAAAATGAAAGAAATGGTTCAAATGATGATCAGTCTTGAGGATACAAAGCTCAGAAGATTCGGGTTTATTCTGATGCTGGCAGGGCTTTGCATTATTTATTTTGCCATGGATGGACGTTGATGTTTAAATCGCCTGTGACCTTCAGGTTATCTGACTATGATTATGATCTGCCAAAGGAAATGATTGCCCAGACACCCTGTAAAAACAGGAGTGAGTCAAGGCTTTTGCATGTGGACAGAAAAGCTGAAACCTTTTCCCATTATCAATTTAAAGACATTATAAAATTGCTGAGACCTGATGACCTTTTGGTGATCAATAATACCAGGGTAATTCCGGCAAGGCTGTTTGGCACAAAAGAAACCGGCGGTAAGGTTGAAGTATTGATTATCGATTATGCGGCCGGGATTAAAAATTTTGAAAAAACAGGTTTTTTTCAGTGCGACTGCCTGATTAAGGCATCCCAGAGTCCGAAAAAAGGGGCAAGGCTTTTATTGGAAAAAAAGGTTGAGGCAAGGGTTGAATCTGTAAAGGCAGGCATATCAGAAATAAAATTTTTAAATGGGGGACAATTTTTAGAATTTTTAAAGAAATTCGGCAAAATTCCTTTACCCCCTTATATAAAGAGAGATGATCCCGGTTCCGGTCAAAATGATTGGGAAGATTACCAGACCGTTTATGCATCTAAAGAGGGTGCTGTTGCAGCACCAACAGCCGGGCTTCATTTTACAAAGGCGCTCA
Source organism: Pseudomonadota bacterium (assembly GCA_018812385.1). Classification (GTDB taxonomy): domain Bacteria; phylum Desulfobacterota; class Desulfobacteria; order Desulfobacterales; family Desulfobacteraceae; genus Desulfobacula. Next base: position 2,973 of record JAHJDU010000025.1, on the reverse strand, counting down.
TGGGTGAACTTTTAAACAAAGGAATTGAATTTGCACAAATCACCCTCCACGTCGGATATGGAACCTTTGTGCCGGTCAAAGTGGATGATATCAGGGATCATCAGATCCATTCTGAAACCTTTGATTTGTCCGGGGAAACAGCAGACACGATTAATAGGGCCAAAGATGAAAATCGCCGTGTGATTGCCGTGGGGACCACCAGTGTCAGAACACTTGAATTTCTTTGTGATGAAAACGGCCGGGTCAAACCAAAAACAGGGCTGTGCGATCTTTTTATATATCCTGGATACAATTTTAAATGCGTGGATGCCATGATTACCAATTTTCACCTTCCGGAATCTACACTTTTGATGCTGGTGTCTGCATTTTACACCAGGCAGAAAATATTGGATGCCTACCAGGAAGCCAAACTTAAGGATTATCGATTTTTCAGCTATGGCGATGCCATGCTCATCGAATAAAAAATATGTTGAAATTTAAATTATTAAAACAATCAGCGGAAGTAAACGGTTCCCAGAGCTCAAGGGCCAGACTTGGAACCATTACAACGGATCACGGTGTTATTGAAACGCCGATTTTTATGCCCGTGGGAACCCTTGGATCAGTAAAGGCGATGAGTGTAGAAGAACTTGATCATTGCAAGGCCCAGATTATTCTTGGCAATACCTATCATTTGTATTTACGTCCAGGGTGTGAGGTAATTCAACACATGGAAGGCCTTCATGAATTTATCCGCTGGGAGAAGCCCTTGCTGACGGATTCCGGGGGGTTCCAGTTTTTTTCTCTGGCAAAGCTGGCCAAATTTACAGATGAAGGGGTTGCTTTCCAATCCCATATTGATGGATCAAGGCATTTTTTTTCTCCTGAAAAAGCTGTTGAGATCCAGATGATTCTGGGCTCTGATATCATGATGTCCCTTGACTTTTGCATGGGGTATCCAGCCAGTGAAAAACAGACCATGGACGCTGTGAACAAAACCTTTATGTGGGCAAAAAGAGGTTTTGATTTCTGGCAGACAGAAGGGAGTGTGAACAATCTGTTCGGGATTATACAGGGCGGGATGACAAAGCAGCTTCGGTCTCTTTCAGCTGAACAATTGACTGGGATTGATTTTCCAGGGTTTGCCATTGGGGGCTTAAGTGTGGGGGAACCCAAGGATCTCATGTATGAAATGGCAGACCATACCCTTCCCTTGATGCCGGTTCACAAACCCAGATATATCATGGGGGTTGGCACGCCCGAAGACCTGGTGGAGCTGGTTGATATGGGGTGTGATATGTTCGATTGTGTCATGCCATCCAGAAATGCCAGAAATGGCCAGTTGTTCACCTCAAAGGGAACCATAAATATTCCCAATGCCAGATTCAAGTTTGACAAAGAGCCCATTGATGCGGACTGTGATTGTTATACCTGTCAAAATTATTCAAAAAGCTATCTGCGGCATTTGTATAAATCCCGCGAACTTTTATCCTATCGCCTGAACACCATCCATAATATTTATTATTATCTTGATTTGATGGAAAAAATGCGGGAAGCAATAAAAAAAGACAGATTTTTAGAGTTTAAAAAGAATTTTTATTCTAAACGCGTATGAGAGATAAGAAGCAGAGTGGAGATTTTATTTTTCATCAGTCAGAACCAATATTTTTAAAGACAAGGAAGTCACAATATGCATGAAATGGGAATTGCTCAGCAACTGGTTCAAATTGCTCTGGACTCTATTCCCAGAGAGATTGAGAATCCCAGGGTGGAAAAAGTAAATCTGAAAATCGGAAGGCTTGCAGCAGTGGTTGAGCACAGCTTAACCTTTTGTTTTGAGATCATAACAAAAGATACGCCTTTGGAGAATAGTATCCTTAAAATTGACTTTATTGCTGTAATGGTTCATTGTAAATCCTGTGATAATAACTGGGAAGTGACAGGACCAGCTTTTAAATGTCCTTTTTGTGAGGATGGGGATGTTGAAATGCTCACAGGAAGAGAAATAGAGATTACTTCCCTGGAACTTGCAGACTAAATAGTATTTGAACGAAAACTCACTCATCTACTGCGTTGCTGCAAAATTTTGCAATCCTCATGTACAGGAGTACACTCCGGTTTCAAAATTTTTTGCGCCTTATATATGAGCAATTTTGTGAGCATTGCTCCTCTACGAGCCATCCAAATACGGGTTTTCGGTAAGGCGCTAAATACATAAACCATAAATAAAGACAGGTGAATCAATGGAAATAGATATTCAAAAAAAAGTCCTTGAAGCAAATGAAACCCAGGCAGATAAAAATAGAAGTTTTTTTAAAGAGCAGAATGTGTTTGTTCTTAACATGATGTCATCTCCTGGTTCGGGAAAGACACAGCTTCTTTGCAAAAGTCTCAATAAGTTGATGCCCAATGTAAGGGTGGGGGTGATTGTGGGAGATATCTGCACTCGAAACGATGCTGACAGGCTTGAAATAACCGGCGCCAAGGCCATTCAGATCAATACAGACCAGTTTGGAGGTGACTGCCATTTGTCAGCTAACTTGATTCTTGCATCGGCAAAAGAGCTGGGATGTTTTGACCTTGATCTTGTCATAGTGGAAAATATTGGAAATCTTGTCTGTCCGGCTGAGTTTGATATCGGGGAAGATGTAAAGGCTGTGGTGTTAAGCGTCACCGAAGGGGAAGACAAACCCTTGAAATATCCTCTGATGTTCAGGGTGGCAGATGTGGCGATTCTAAATAAAATTGATTTGCTGCCATATCTTGATTTTGATGCTAAATTGGTCGTGGATAATATGCAACAGGTGCATCCCCATTTGCCCGTGTTTGAGCTTTCAGCTAAGACCGGAGAAGGGCTTGAACCCTGGCTTGAGTGGTTGAAGATTAAAGTGTTTGAAAAAACAGGCAAATAGCTTTAAAAAATAATCAAGAATCTTAATAATCTCAACAGAGCAATGGAGAAAGGAAAGGCCAAATCATGGAAAAAAAGAAAAT
>JAHJDU010000297.1 GCA_018812385.1 Pseudomonadota bacterium | reverse complement strand
TGTCTTTTGATTTTGCCTGAATACCCAACAAGGTTAATGCATCAAGCAACTCATTCATTGGGCGCTCACACATCCGTTTGTCACCTGTGAGGGTATAACCGGTGTTGCCTAAGGCTGCAATCCCTGCGAGAAGACGCATGGATGTGCCTGAATTGCCAAGATAAATATCTTTATTACAGGGTCGAGGGTTTCCTCCAAATCCTGCAACCCTGTAATGAGTTTCTTTAACCAGCTCAATGTCTGCCCCCATGTGTTTAAGTGCATCAATGGTGCATTTAATATCATCGCTTTGCAGAAGATTTTTAATATTTGATGTTCCATTGGATAAAGATGCACAAAGCAGCATACGATGGGAAATACTTTTTGAACCTGGAATCACAACAGCCTGATCTTTAATATTTTTTTGGACAATCTGTTTCAATTAATCGGCTCCATTGATTATTGCCTGCCGCATCAGTTCAATATCCGGTGTTATGCCTGTCCATAATTTAAATTGAGCCGCACCCTGATGCATAAACATGGACAGACCGTCAATGGTTGTACATCCCTTGTTTTGCGCGTGGCTCAGCAATTTTGTTTTTAAAGGGTTATAAACAATATCCATAACAACCATATGCGAATCTATATATTGAGTAGGAAAAGCCAGATTTTCAATATCAGGGTACATGCCAATGGAGGTGGTGTTGATGATAATATCTGCCTTGATAACACCCGATTTATCTATTTCAGCCCTGGGAATGAAATCAGCATCATATTTTAAAGCCAGTTTTTCCCCTCTGTCAATATCCCTATTGATAATAACAAGCTTACCCTTTTCCTTATGAATGCCATACGCAACCGCCTGGGCTGCTCCACCAGCGCCAATGAGACAGACTTTTTTATCCCTGATGCCAAAGGGTTTTAAGGGAATAATTGCGGCCTTATGGTCAGTGTTATATCCAAGAAGTTTTCCATCTTTGTTTTTAACAGTGTTTACCGCGCCTATGTTCAAAGCATCATCATCAATCCAGTCAAGATATTCCATTATGGACTCTTTAAATGGTATTGTAATAGAAGCGCCCTGTATGTTTAAAGTTTTTAATGCTGTGACAGCCTTTGAAATCTCATCAATTTCAAAGGCCAGGTAAACCGCATTAATATGATGCTGTTGAAAACAGGTATTGTGAATTGCCGGGCTTTTGGAATGCCTGACCGGATTTCCAAAAATACAGTAAACTTGTGTATTTGAATCAATCATGTCTGATGTCAAGATTATTCTTTTTTTATTATAAAGCTTTGTATCCTGTTTCCATCCATATCTTTAACAGTGGCCACCCATTTGTTGATGGTGATGGATTCTCCAGACTTTGGAATCCTGCCAATCTGTTCAAGGAAAAAACCAGAAAAGGTATCATAGGTGTTTGATTCGGGAATTTGAATTTTAACTTCTTTATTTAAATCATCAATGTCAATCTTACCTGTAACCAGCCACGTATCCCCTTTCAATCTTACAATATCTGGCGCCATTCTATCTGTTTCATCAATAATTTCACCAAAGATTTCTTCCACAACATCTTCAAGGGTTACAATGCCTGAAATACCGCCATGCTCATCCACAACAATGGCAATATGATTTTTTTTCTGCTTAAAGTCCTTTAACAGGGAATCCAGTTTTTTGGATTCAGGGATAAAATATGGTTTTTTCATGATCTTTTTAACATCCAAAGGTATATCAGATTTAGATGCACAGGCTTTTTGAAAACTTGCAAATAAATCTTTTACATGCAAAATCCCAATAATATTATCAATACTGTCTTCAATAACCGGTATCCTGGAAAATCCTGTTTCAAGGATTTTTTTAATATCAATATCCTGGGATACATCGATCACAAACATATCTGCCCTGGGTGTCATAATTTCAGAGCAACAGGTATCATCAAACTCAAAGATATTGGTAATATATTCTTTTTCTTCTTCTTTGATTTCCCCTTCTTCTTCCACCACTTCAACCATGGTCATCAATTCATCTTCTGTCACAGTTCTATGGGAAGTATTAATTTTACCATGCAGTCTGGGTATAAAATTCAATATACAAATTAAAGGGAAAAATAATTTTGAAAACCAGAATAAAGGATAAATCACAATTCTGGCAACCAGGATATTATTGTGATTGGCAAATGATTTAGGCAAAATTTCACCAAAAATAAGAATGAGCATCGTCATAATCCCGGTTGCAATACCGACAGCATTGGATTTAAAGTATGAGATGGCAACGGATGTGGCAATGGCGGAAGCACCAATATTTACAAGGTTATTTCCAATCAGGATGGTGGTTAAAAGTTTATGGGAATCTTTTTTCATCCTCAAAATCAGTAATC
>JAHJDU010000296.1 GCA_018812385.1 Pseudomonadota bacterium | reverse complement strand
CTGCATACCCATGCTGTGCTTATCCTCTGACATCGGCCTTGTCAGTGTTGAGCAGGGATCTCTGACAGATATAGATCAGGAAGCATTGATGAAGCCCATTACAAAGTGGAATCAGAAAATAAAGGCCGGGAGCAAAATCCCTTATCTGTTCTCAAAGGCATTTCGTATGGCAACGGGCGGAGTGCCTGGTGCGGTTCATCTGGCGCTGCCCGAAAACATCCTTGAAGATGAGGTAAATTTCACTGAAGAAGAATTAAAAGGATCTTTGGCAACCGGACACAACGCGCCATTCAGGTATGGACCCTGTGATACTGATCTTACCCTGGTGGCTGATATGCTTATAAAGGCCAAAAGGCCTGTTATATTATCCGGTGGCGGGGTGCACAGTTCAAATGCCCATGAACAACTGGCAACGCTGGTCGAAACATTTCACCTGCCCCTTGCGACCTCAATTAATGGGAAAGGAGCCATTTCAGAGCTGTCTGACTATTCAATTGGTGTTGTTGGTGCCAATGGCGGTTCAATCGAAGGGCTTCAGATCATTCAGAAAGCAGATTTTGTCCTGGCTCTCGGCTCAAAGCTGAACAATGTGACCACAATCGGCAAGACGCTCTTTAATGATACGTGTAAAATTGCCCAGGTTGATATTGGTGAGAATCTCCTTGATGCCAATATTAGAACCAATGTGGCCATCATGAGTGACATTAAGACGTTCCTGGTAAAGCTGATAACCGAAATCAAGGGAAAAGGCCTGGAAGATGCATCAAGACTTGGCACCTGGAATGAATTTGTGTGCCAAAAAATGTTGGAAAAAAGAAATCGCATCCAAAAGGATGTTGAAAAAGAAGAAGACCTTGTTACGCCGGCATATTTTTTTCATATGCTCTGGAACCTAACGGATGAAGATACATATTTTGTTGCCGATGCCGGAACACCGACCCCTTATCTTGCATCCTATTTCAGGCAGAAAAAAGCAGGCCGCCAAACCGTCTTGCCCAGGGCTCACGGCAGTTTGGGTTATGCCCTTCCCGCTTCAATGGGCGTACAGGTTGCAAAGCCCGGCCACAAAGTCATTGCCCTGCATGGAGATGCCAGTTTTGCAATGGCCGCGGGAGAGTTGGAAACAGCCGTAAGATGTAATCTTCCCATCGTGTTTATAAACTTTCAAAATTATGCATATGGCTGGATTAAGACCATTCAGAAACTATATTTTGATGAAACTTATTTTGCCGTTGATTTTGGAAAATCCATTGATGTTGAAAAGGTTGCAATAGGGTTTGGCCTCAAGGCAAAAACCGTTTACAACAACTCACAAGTGGAAGAAAAGCTGAACTGGGCATTAAATCAGGATGGACCTGTCATGCTGAATCTGATGATTGAGCCGCCGACGAAAACCATCCCGCCTGTTCTCAAGTGGGAAAAAGATGCAGCTAAACCTGCTGACAAAAGAATAAAATTAACATATTGAAAAAATTTATTTGATATTAAAAGACCAAATCCTATTAGTATGATAAGCGTTTGCAGAGATAAGTGGTTGGATGATTGTTTTTCAGATGGTTCTTTTAAAAAACCTAAAAGACAAGCGGTAAAAAGTCAACCTCCAATTGGACAAATCAAAATAAAATAAAGGTGGAATCATGACAATCAAAGAAGTATTCATCGTTGGAGCAGGGCTTATGGGCAGTGGAATAGCGCAGGTTATTGCCCAGGCAGGAATCAATGTAAAGTTAAATGATGTAAATGACGAAGCGCTTGCCAAAGGCATGAAATCAATATCATGGTCTTTGGATAAATTCATTGAAAAAGGAAAGCTGTCCGAAGACTATAACACGATTTTAAACCGGATACAGACAACAAAAAATATCAGCGATGCTGGCCAGGCTGACCTGGCCATTGAAGCTGTCTTTGAAAATCTAACTATTAAACAGGAAATTTTTCAAAAATTTGATGCCTTTTGTAAACCAGATGCCCTGCTGGCAACCAATACCTCTGCTATCCCTATTACAGAGATAGGAGCCGTTACAAATAAACCTGACAAGGTAATTGGACTGCATTTTTTCAGTCCTGTACCCATGATGCCCGTTGTGGAAGTTGTTAAAGGTATCAGCACCTCTGAAAAAAGTATGGAAATTGCTGTTTCTTTTGTAAAAAAAATAGGAAAAGAACCGATCCGGGTGGAAAATGATATCCCAGGGTTTCTCATGAATCGAATCAACCTGGTAAGTTATGTTGAGGCCATCCAATTACTGGAAAAAGGAATTGGCACTGTCCAGGATATTGACAAGGGAGTCAGGCTTGCTTTTGGAAGACGAATGGGACCCTTTGAAACAGGTGATATGGTGGGACTTGATGTCTCCTTTGGCGCTTTGACAGCAATCTACCAGGAAACCCAGGACCTACGCTTTTATCCGCCTCAACTGCTCCGCCGCAAGGTTAAAGCAAAGCAACTTGGAAGGAAAACAGGCAAAGGGTGGTATGAGTACAATGACTGATAAAATCATGACTGCCGAGAAGGCAGTTGAAAAATTTATTAATAACAGCGACCAGATTGCCCTGGGCGGTTTTACTGTGAACCGGAACCCCATGCACATTATAAGGGAAATTATCCGCCAGAAAAAAAATAAACTTTACCTTGTGGTTCATTCCCATGGCCAGGGTATGGAGCTGCTGATCGGGGCCGGGTGTAAGGAACTATTCGTATCAATGGGCTTTCCTTTGCGGATATTGAGCAGGCAAAGGCTGCCAGAAAAGTTATTGTTTCCTGTGAAGAGATTGTTCCGGAAGATTATATCCGCCGGGACCCGGACCAAAATAGCCTGGCCCATTTTATAGTTGATGCCATTGTTCCAGCGCCATTTAGTGCCCATCCCATTCAAGGGTAAAAAAATGACGAACTTGGCTTAACATCATCCTTAGCCATTGGAAAGTATGTTTGTGAAATTGTAAAAACAATTTATCAATGATGTTTAGATTATCAATGACGTTTAGAAAAATACTTTTTTACATCATTAATAATTCTGTCGATATGTTTAACCATGGATTCGGCAACAGCAGCAGGATCACCTTTAATGAAAAACTTCAGAATCTCCTCATGATCAGTGACCATTGTTGAGTATTTTTTTCTGATATAAGAAAATTCCAAATAGGCTTGGCTCTGGGTCATTATTAAATTTACCATTTGAGCCAGAATTTTGTTGCCAGATATTTTGCCCAGCAGGCTGTGAAATTCCAGATCCTGCTTATCTCCAAGGGAACCATGCTTAATTTCCAAACTCTGATCTTCAAGAATTTTCTCTATCTGCTTGCATTCTTCAGGTGTTATCTTCTGGGCTGCTAAATAGGCAATTTCTTTTTCAAGCAGTCGTCTCACATAAAGAATATCCAGCAAATCTTTCTCTGAACTGACATTAGACTCATTTACCAGCTCGTTTACCTTAT
>JAHJDU010000295.1 GCA_018812385.1 Pseudomonadota bacterium | reverse complement strand
TGAAAAATGAACGTTTTATCATGGTTTAATCATGTTTTAATCATGGTTTTATAATGGGCAAAAAAAGGAGCCGGACAAATATCAATTTATTAGTGCCTGATATTTGTCTGGCTCTTTAAGCATCTACTTATTTATAGGTTTTTTCAAAGGTTCTCAATTGGATATTACTTCTTGCAGCTGCATTATCCAAAGCTTCCTGGGGAGATTTTTTCCCATTCCAGACCTGTTCCAGTTCTTCATTAATAATATTTCTGATCTGAACAAAATAGCCAAGCCTCAAACCCCTTGAGATCTTGGTCGGGATTGCCCGGTTGAGCTGAGTGATACCCACTTCCTGGAGCGGTTCAGCATCATAAAAACCTTTGGATTTCAAAGATTCATAGGCATCAATGGTAATGGGAAAATATCCGGTTTCCTTGTGCCAGTATTCCTGCATTTCATTGGTGGCCAGAAAGTTTAAGAACTCTGCAGCTCCCTTATATTCTTTTTTTGAATGGCCTTGGAGTACCCATAAAGATGCACCGCCAATGATACTGTTCATGAGTTTTGCTGTCCCTGCTTCCACTGGAAGGGGGGCTGCATCCCATTTAAAATCCTTGATTGATTTTTGCAATTTTGCAATGGCGCTGATGGAATCAATATATACAGCTGCATTTTGAGCAAGAAATTCAGCTGAAGGTCCCTGGTATTTCTGACCGCCATACATGAACCGTTTGTCATCTGCCCATGATTTAAGTCTTGTGATATGCTTCACCACCTGGGGATTGTTAATCTTAAGCTCGCAGTCAAGCCCTTCATACCCGTTGGCTTTGCTGGCAAAAGCAATATTATGGATGGCAGAGTAATTTTCTATCTGGGTCCAGGACTGCCATGCAGTAACCATACCGGCCGGGGCAATCCCAGCGCTGACGAGTTTTTGAGTTATTTCACCCAGTTCATCCCAGGTAATGGGCTCAGTTTTTGATAAAGGCGCAATACCGGCTTTTTCAAACATGGTTGCATTATAATACATGACAGGTGTGGACGAGTTAAACGGCATGGACATGAGATTGCCGTCAGCATTCATATAATAGGAAAGAACAGCCTGGAGATATCTGGACCAGTCCACCTCAATTCCTGCATCCTTCATGAGTGTGAATACCGGATAGATGGCGCCGGAAAGCATCATGGTCTGGGTTCCCACTTCAAAAACCTGGAGGATATGGGGCTGTTTTTTTGCTCTGAAAGCTGCAACTCCAGCATTCATTGTTTCATCATAGTTGCCCTTGTTGGTTCCAACAACCTTGTACTCTGACTGGGATGCATTAAAATCTCCTATCATTTTTTCAACCACTTCACCCCTGGGGCCTCTCATGGCATGCCAAAAGTCAATGGTTGTGGGTTCAGCAAAAACAGATATCGGGAATACCAGGCTTACGGCAATCATTAAAAATACAAACAATTTTGTTAATTTCATTTAGTTTTCCTCCTCACTTGGGTTGTTTAAAAAAATTCTTTTTATTGGGCAGATCAAATACAAACAAAATATTTCATTGTTTTTTTATTCACTCAGATTTATTAGGATATTGTTCAAGAGTCAAGATTAAATTCATTTTTTTAAAAAAGATTTGCATAATGCTAATTTTTGTAGTTTTATGATCCTTAAAAAAATAATAAATTTTTAATAAAATACAGGAACCAGGATATTAAATGGCTGAGCTTAACTTTGACAATGTTATCAAAAAATATGGTAAAACCGAGGTAATTCATGAAATAAACCTTGATATAAAGGACAAAGAATTCATTGTCCTTGTAGGACCTTCAGGGTGCGGTAAATCAACCCTGCTCAGAATGGTCGCAGGGTTAGAGGAGATAACCCAGGGTACGATTTCCATTGATGGTAAAATAGTCAATGATATCACACCAAAGGATCGGGGCCTTGCCATGGTGTTTCAAAACTATGCGCTTTATCCCCACATGAATGTGTTAGAGAATATGTCCTTTGGGTTAAAGTTGATGAAAACACCCAAGGACGAAATCAAGCAAAGGGTAGAGGAAACAGCGGCTATTCTGGGTCTTGAAGATCTGCTGTTAAGAAGGCCCCATGAGCTCTCCGGAGGGCAGCGCCAGCGGGTGGC
>JAHJDU010000294.1 GCA_018812385.1 Pseudomonadota bacterium | reverse complement strand
GGAGATCTGTCCGCCAAATTCAATCGTCTTGAAGCGCTTCATGAAGAACAGATTACCCTCAAGGATAATAACGGCTCTTTTAGATTTAAAGTAAATCCTTACTGGTTTGTTTCATCTGCTGATTACACCAATGCAACAAACATAACGCTGAAGGTTTTGGGGAAATTTCCGCAAGGGTTTCAAGCAGCTTTACCCACAGCCGGCATCGTAAAAATCAACAATGATTTTTATACCTATTCCGGAGGGAAGGTGACCCTGGGGACGGGGCTTGCTTCTGATCAATTTGCCATCACCCTGAACAAAGGGGCTACCATTTCCCAGAACACAAGTGTTCATCTTTCGTTTTCACCGCCTTCCACTCAAACGGTTTCAGAAAACGATTCCATTACCATTGCCTCATCAAATAGCTTGAAAGATGTTTTTCCAGCAAGAAATGGGATGTTTGAAATATATAAGGATGAGAAAGACCTGGCCGGAACATACCGATACAATGAAAGAACACCAGGTTCCGTTGTCCTTTCGGGCATAACGCCAATTAAAAACGGAGCGTTACCCCTTACTATTACAGCATCTTCGCGTATCGTAATGGGAAAACAGGTATTAATCTACTCTGATGGCGATTTGGGGTCTGGGATCGTTTCTTCAAATCAGGGGGTTGGATTTTATATCTATCTGACAGAGGAGGTGTTTATTCCTGCAAATGATCCGGTTCCGCTGGATCTTGGCGGCAGCGGGCCGGGAAAGCAGGATGATTTTGATGATGAGAAAAAAGGCAAAACACAACTTACAAACTGGGAATTTACTCCGGATGACAAAATTCCAGAAAAAGACTTAAAAACCATCACCACCCATGAAGTTGAAACAGAGTTTGGAAAAAAGTGGAACAGCAGTAATTATGTGACCTTTCAGAATTTCACAACCGTGTCCCAGAGTCAGGGATATGTGGCTGAACTGGTATCTAAAGACGATATCGATGATGCCGGGGAAAATAAAAATTTATATGGCATATGGGGAAATGCCTCGGATAATATTTTTGTGAGCGGTGCTGATGGGACCATACTCCATTATGACGGGAAAGATCATAATGGAGTAAAATGGGTTAAAATGACCAGCAATTCTTCAAAAACACTTCGAAGCCTGTGGGGAACGCCCAGCATATCAAGCACGTCCAACCCGGATCAGATCGTGGCTGTGGGAAACAATGGTGAAATACTGGAATATGAAAATGGTGCATGGAAGCGGGTGGTATCCTCCGACAACAGGACCTGTTTTCCTTCCGGCAGCAATTATTCCGGGTTTGATCTCTATGGTGTCTATGGAACCAGTTGGGACCACATTACCACCTACGGGGATTACGGAACAAGCCCCTATAAATGGTCATCCGGTGGCGGGAATACCGGGCTTAAATATTGCGGTTCACCACCGCCAAGCTCTAACAAAAACAAATGGCTGTCTTATTACTTTGCCAAAGGAGTCATGTGGCGGCCCTACGATTACCGAAGCTGGATGTATCGGATGTTCCGTTCCAATTGGGAAACCATTTCCGGCAATACTACGCATATTTTCAGCGTCGGGTATGACAAGTCTAAGAACCAGGGATTTATTTTCAAAGAACAACCCCAGCAGGGCTCCTATTACAAGCGGATTCCTTCAATAAAATCAATCAATGGTATTTGGGGATCATCCATCAACAATATTTATGTTGTTGGAGATGGGGGTAAAATTACACGCTCCACCAATGGAACAAAATCCAAATCATGGAAGTCGATTGCAAGCCCGACCAAAAAAGATCTTAACGGTATTTACGGCGCATCAGACGATTATATCTATGCTGCAGGAGATGACGGAACCATATTATATTACGGGGGAGCAGCATACAAAAACAAATGGCAGGAGGTGCCCAGCATAACCAGTCAGACGCTTAATTCGGTCTGGGGAAGTGACAAGACAGGGATTTATGCAGTGGGAGACAACGGCACCATTATTTTTCTGGGCTATCCCAGCAAACAGATTGGCGGGTTGGTTTTACCCTTATCCAAGAACACGGAACTGGCAAAGGAGTGGAGCACCACAAGCAAATATCTGAGTTATTCCATTCAGGCGAAAACGGTATGGGGGGATGATCTTGATTATGGTGCGTCGGGAATCTGTTTCAGATGGCACCAGCCCATATCTGGAAAATATGCAGGATATGGTGTTTCATTCATGCGGTATGATTCAAGCTTAAACAGCTTCAATGATATGATTCCGGATGGGATCAAACCGGAATATCAAGGGGTTAATGAAAAAAATGATAAACTGCTTCTGGTGTTATGGGAACAATACCTAAGTGGTGGTGCAGAACAGAGAAGATGGCTCGCGTATAAGGATGTTACTCTGGATACCAAAGTCGTAAAATCTTCAAATAAGACCCCAAGAGATCTTTCTTCACTGTTTGTCAGGGTTGATGAAAAGCGTATAGATGGTGTAAAAATCAATGACATAACCATTTATTACGGCAATGCCTCTGCCTCAAATCAATCCCCTGATAATAAATATAATAATACAACCCGTAATGAATATAATCCAACCTTTATCAGCTCCGGTACAATCAAATGGCCTGTTTTTAATCTTGATGACTGGACAAAATGCCCCAATGGACCCAATTTAATAACCTGTAATGAAGCCGATTCTTTTACCCTTGCCGATAATGTCTCTGTTGCGGCTAATCCTGTGCCTGGAGATTCTGCCACAAAATATTGGATCATTAATCCGCTAGCTGACATGACAATCTCTAATAATAGTTTTTCAATAAGGGCAAGCCGGTTTACATCGCCAGATGGGTCTACTTTTGGCACCCAGTCCGACCGCAGTGAAATCGGATTGCACGTGTTTGGTGATATTGGGGAGTATGGCACGCAAGAGCTTGTCAGTTTTGCCGATTTTGCTGTGCAATTGGGAGTAAAGACAGATGGGGTGGACTCAGAGAGCAGTTTTGGTAATCTTTAAGGGGAGAAAAATTGTGAAGAAAAGGATATCTATCTTTCATTTGTGCATCATCAGCATCATTTTTCTGTTTTTGATAACAATGGAAGCCATGGCCGGGACATATGTTTATTACAATGAAAAAGGGGAAAAGGTCTCTTACATTAATAAAAACGAGAATCAAAATTTAAACAACGCAAACACTGAATCGGTTCAATCTGTCCATACCGATAAAAATAAACCCTGGAATAATGATGACCTGCTAGACAACGACCCGATAGACAACGACCTGCAAGATGAAAATCAGCAAGACAAAAACCGGAAAGATAACTGGAAGCGGTAATATTTCCTGGCTCTCTGGCCCTTAATTTATTAAGGATTCATTTCATAGGAATCTTTTAATGAAATAACGTGATGTTCCCAGATTCTTGAGAATCTTCCTAAATTCTTTACCGGTTTTTTAATCATTTTCTGGCAGTACTCCATCTGGATATCATTTGTATCTGTTTTTGAATAAAGTTTTAATGCATACTCAGAAAAGTCCCTGATCATAAAGTCAAAAATCTGTTCCAATAGATCTTCTTCAAATTGATCCATATTAAATTGATCCATATTAAATTGATCCATATTAAATTGATCCATATTAAATTTTTCAATGATGAGCTGCCCATAAGCCACAAGGGTGAACATTTCACCAAGATACAAAAGAAAATCCATGTTCCTGGACTGGCCTTTATCAGGGGTTGCCTTTAAGAGCATTTCCTGTAACTCTTTTATCTGGTCTTTGAAAATATTGACATTTGGCAGGTCAAGGCTGTTGTAGGCAATATTAAAATCATGAAACTGGATTTTGCCTAGACCTTTTGTAAGTCCCTGGTTAAATAAAAATTCATCACAGGCAGCATCGTCTCTTTTACCGATCTCAGGGAAATCACCAGGGTTGAAAAAATAATTGGCCATGAACTTGATAATGAGCGCCATGTTCACATGGACAGTTCCTTCCAGTTTGGGAAGGGCCCTGATATCTGTAGCTGCCATTTCAAAATAAACATCTTTTTCAAATCCCCTTGCAGCTATCACATCCCATATCAGGTTGATGATAGTCTCTCCCTGGCTGGGGACCTTCATTTTAACCATGGGATTATATAAAAGGTATCTTCGATCATCCTTGGAAGCACTTCTAAAGTAGTCTGAAGCACGCTGGGAAAACAGCTTCATTGCAACAAGTCTTGTATATGCATCAACAAACATCTGTTTGATATGGGGGAAATCCGTGACCCATTTACCATAAAGTTTTCTTCCGGCTGCATGGTTCAGGCCTTCATAAAAGGCATGGGTACAGATTCCAATGGATGCCCAGCCAAGGTTGAATTTTCCCACATTAATGGTGTTCAATGCCGAGTCCCAGGCATCCTGTCCTGTTGAAAGAATGTCTTCTTCTGCAATGGGATAGCCGTTTAAAGCGTATTCAGCCACATATCCTTCCCAGTCCACCACATTCTGGACAAGATCATAGTTTTCATGTTCAGGATTCACTGCAAAAAAGACATACTCATCTGTTTCAGTATTTTTCCCAAAAGTTGAAACAATACCAGCTATATTGGCATTGCCAATATAATATTTTCCGCCATCAGCCACATATTGTCCTTTGGCCAGAGGGGTTAAAGACATATCAGAGGAATAAAGGTCTGCGCCATGGGTTTTTTCTGACAGACCAAAGGCAAAAATATGGCCGTCTTTTAATAATTGGGCGGTTTTATTTTTAATGGCTTCATTGGGACTCATCCAGATGGGCCCAAGCCCTAAAATAGAGACCTGCCATGTATACCAGTGGGAAAGGTTGTAAAATCCCAGGATTTCGTTGAAATCACAGATTCTCCTGGTATCCCACCTGGCATCTGGATTTTTTATGGCATACTTTGAGGGTGTAAGCAATGTTGCAAAGATCTGATTTTCTTTTAAAAATTTAATAAAATCTTCATACCAGACCTTTTCATGATAATCTGATTTCAACCTTTTTTTCCCCCGGGTCTCAAAGAAATCAATGGTTTTTTTCATTATTTTTTTTGATTCCACATCAAGATGGTCAAAGTTTTCTGTTTTTGGATTGAATAAGGTCATAGGTTTTTCCTTTAAAAAGATAAAATTATGATAGAAAGATAAAATTATGATTTTGCCGCTATGGCAATACCAGTAGCAATCATGACCCCGCCCGCAGTCCTGTTCAGCCGTTTAACAGAATGCGGGCTGGAAAAAAATACTCTTGCCTGATTGGCAAGAAAGGCATAAAAAATCATAACACTTGATAAAACAATAGAAATAGTGATGGCAACAATACAGATATCAATCGGGCCAAGGGAAGACAGATCCATGAAAGTGGGGAGAAAACCGCAATAAAACAGGATGACTTTTGGGTTTGCCAAGGTAATAAAAAGGCCACTTAAAAAGTTCCCATAGTTTTTGTTTTTCCCTTTTTTTACTTCTTGTACCAGAACAGGTTTGGATCTCCATATTTTAATCCCGAGAAAAATCAGGTAAGCCGCGCCAATGATTTTGATTACTACAAAAAAATTACCCATGGCCTGGGCAATGACGGACATCCCCATGATGGCAAACAAAAGAAAAATAATATCACCCGTCACAATTCCGGCAATCACAGCCAGAGACGGGACAAATCCTGAAGCAAGGGATCGTGAAATTGTGGCAAATACGCCGGGACCCGGAGTTGCTGCAAGGATAAACATGGCAATGACCAGACTGAAAATAGAAAGCAGACTCATATAAACATCCTATAGTAAAATTAAATTTTAAAAGTTGATTTTACTATATTACTGGTTATTTTCAAGTAATAATTTTGGGAAATACCCATATTGACTTTAAAAGGGATAAACCTTATAACGCCGGACAATGATGACACATTATAAAAAATACTCTGCATTTCTCACACCCTCCTTTGTCATGAATGCAATGATTTATACCAATGTTATCATGTTTTTGATCAGCCTGATCTATAGTGGCAGAAATATGATCCTGTCCTTTAATCCCTTTTATGCCTTTACCCCATCCATGGATGTATTAAATTTTCTTGGCGCATCTGGCAGGCTTCCCATTGTTAAATATGAAGCATGGTGGTCTCTGATTACGGCCAACTGGCTTCATGGAGGACTTCTCCATATTCTGTTCAATATGATGGCCTTAAAAACTCTTGCTCCTTTAGTGATGAAAGAATTTGGCATATATAGAATGTTTTCCATTTATACGCTGACAGGGATTGCAGGATTCTTGTTATCCTATTTTGGAAATGTATATCTGACCATAGGTGCTTCCTCAGGCCTTTGCGGACTGATCGGGGCAGCTCTTTTTTTTGGTAAATCAAGGGGCGGGCAATGGGGTCAACTTGTGTACAAACAGACATTTGGCTGGGTTGTCACTCTTGCCATTATTGGTTTTCTCATACCCAATATTAATAATTGGGGTCATGGTGGTGGATTGCTTGGCGGTATCTTTTTTGGCTGGATATTGGGATATAATGAAAAAAGAATGGAAAATATGTTTGATAAAGCATTAGCCATTTTCTTTGCTGTAATAACTTCCTGGCTTTTGCTTAAATCTGTTGTACAGGGTTTTTTTCTTATTTACTCCTGAAACAGACATTTTACACAAATTTTACACAGCTTGCTTGAAATTGTCCGGGTTCTACCTTATTACAGCCCTATGAAAACTCGTGCAATAAAGAAGCTATGTAAAATAGCTATTGTCGGTATGGCCGGAGTATTTCCCCAGGCCCTGGATACCAGACAATTTCTCGACAATATTATCCATAAAAGAGAATCAATTATCACAGTTCCTGATCATCGATGGATAGGACCTGTCAATGATTTTATCTCCCATCAGACCCTTCCTGATAAAGCTGTCTCAAATAAAGCCGGCCTTATTGAAAATTTTCATTTTGATCCAACGGGTTTTCTTGTGGATAAAGACCTTTTATCAAATCTTGATCCATTGCATCAACTTGTTCTCCATGCAGGAAGGGATGCTCTTTTACAATGTTCCCATACAAATGAAGATAAAAAACGAACCGGTGTGATAATAGCGGCCATTGCCCTTCCCACTGAAACCTCTTCTCAAATTTCCTGGCAGATTATTTGCAATGGCAGTAAAGATTATAATGGCAATAAAGACTATAAAGGACTTGTTCCAAAAGATTTTTCAAGTAGCGGGGTAGTGTCTCTTCCCGCCGCAATCTTTGCAAGGGCCATGGGTTTGCAGGGCGGATGCTTTACCCTTGATGCTGCCTGCGCATCATCTTTATATTCCATCAAGCTTGCCTGTGAACATCTTCATTTAAAAAAGGCAGACATCATGGTGGCCGGAGGGGTTTCACGACCGGATTCACTTTATACCCAGATCGGATTTACACAGCTTCAGGCCTTGTCCCCCACGGGCAGATGTTCTCCCTTTGATAAAAATGCTGACGGACTTGTTGTGGGAGAAGGAACAGGCATTGTTGTGTTGAAAAGACTTGAAGATGCCATTGCCTGCCGTGATAAAATTCATGCTGTTATTACAGGTGCCGGGGTATCCAATGATATTGAAGGAACCCTTGTGGGGCCGGCCTCCGAAGGCCAGGTTCGAGCCATGATCCAGGCCTATGAACAGGCATCCTGGTCTCCTTTGGACATCCAGTACATGGAATGCCATGGATCAGGTACCCCTGTGGGGGATCAGGTGGAACTATCCAGCATACAGGCACTTCTTGGCGCATTTGACTGCCCGGATAAAAGCCTTTCCATTGGATCTGTTAAATCAATGACTGGACATCTTTTAACGGCAGCAGGTGCAGCAGGATTTATAAAAACTATTCTTTCAATGAACGAGGGCTTTTTGCCGCCGTCATTGAATTATTCAGCACCTTCCTCCAAAAGCATTCTAAATGAAACTCATATCAAGGTTCAAACCAGGGTTGAGGACTGGGACCCTGAATCTATTAATTCAACAAGAAAGGCTGGTATCAGCGCTTTTGGTTTTGGTGGAATCAATGCCCATATTCTGGTTGAAGAGTTTAAATTCAGCTCAAGTCGTGTAATCGTAAAAAATTCAAAACAAGGGTTTATAGATACAAAAGAGATGTTAAAAAAAGTTCCCTGTGCAATCGTGGGTATGGAAACCATTGCAAAGGATTGTCCCTCCTTGTCCCGGTTTAAGGAGCTTGTATTTGATAAAACATGCTTAAAACCTGAACACCCGGGATTAAGATGGAGAAGAAAAAAATCCAAGGCTTGTAACGAAAAACCCGGATTTTACCTGGATGATCTGTCCTTTGCCCTTGGTGAATTCCATATTCCTCCCAATCAAATGGAAGATATTCTGCCCCAGCATATTCTTCTTCTTAAAGCTGTTAAAGGGGCATTGGAAGACGCAAAGATCAATCCAAGGCCTTCAGTAGATGAACCTTTGAGGTATCATATCGGTTGTGCGATCGGGATTGAATTTGATTATGGAGCAACAGATTTTCATCTTCGATGGAAAATCAATCACCTTGATGAGAAACTGAAAGATGCGCTGTCTCCGCCTTTAACCTTTAACCGGACTCTGGGCGCTCTTGGCGGGATTGTGGCATCCCGTGTGGCAAGGGAATTTAAACTGGGAGGACCATGTTTTACCCTGTCTGCAGGAGCTGCTTCCGGTATCAAGGCCATTGAAACCGCTGTCCATTCTCTAAGCCGCAATGAAACCGACGTTTTTATCTGTGGCTGTGTTGACCTTGCCGGGGATATCCGGCAGTTTGTCCTTAATGATATAGCCAAGCCCCATACCGATACAATCCTACCTTCAGAAGGGGCTTGCGCCATTGTTTTAAAACGACTGGATCAGGCCCTTAAAGACAATGACCAGATTTATGGTGTTATCACTGGTGTGGCAGGTTCAAGCAGTGGTGCTATCCCTGGTGAAACAGGGTATGATTCAACTATGTTACAAACCCTGTACGGCCAGTCCCTTACAAATGCCCTTAAAGATTCAAAAACATTGTTAAGTGAAATCGGTCTTTATGAAACCAGTCTTACAGGGATAATGGAAGAAGATGCAACACAGATCAAGGTGTTAAATACGCATTTTTTAAAAGAACCGGATATTTCCCCCTGCCATGTCACAACAACATCTTGTGTCATAGGAAATACCAGAGGTGCATCTGCCTTATTTTCAATTATCAAAACAGCTCTTTGCCTCAATTATAAACAGTTGCCCTCAAATAAAATAAAAGCTTTGGGGTTTGAAAAACTGGATAAAGAACGGTTTTGCTTCACTGATACACCTGTCCATTGGAACAAAAAGGACCCACAATCTGTCAGAAAAGCCTGTGTTGCATCCATCACCATGGATGGTGCTTGTTCCCATGTGATCCTTGAGGAAAACAAAGAGGATGGCAAAAGCAATCTGGACCTCTCTTTTTTTGAAAAGAAAGATAAATCATTAGTTCTTAAAGCCCGGTCAAAAAAAGATTTTATTTTAAAAACAAATCCACGACAGATTTCAGAAGAAACACTCCTGAAAATCCATGACCGTCTTGCTGTTAATGAAATTACATCCACTGAGATAGAACAAACACCTGCCACTAAGGACTCGGCTAAAAAGAAAACCAATGCTATTTTTGAAAATCCAACCCAGCAAAATGGTTTTATCCTTGATCCGGGTCTGATTGCCAAAGGCAGTCTTGCCACATCCAATGCCCATGAAAAATTTCTTGAATTTTCAAAAAAAAACATGCAGGTTCTTGAAAAGCAGTTTCAAGCCTTGACCCGGCTTGCAGGCAGCGTCATGCAAAACGATGATGATTACTCAATACCAGGTCGGGGATGGGAAGACGACCCTGCTATGGTCCGGAAATTAAAGTCTGGAGCTCCTGGCAGGCCTCCTTTTCTGGACAGGGAACAATGCCTTGAGTATGCCAGAGGAAAAGCCGGCAATGTGCTTGGAAAAGAATTTGAGATTATTGACACCTATCCTGTCAGGGTGAGACTTCCGGATGAACCCTTGATGCTGGTGGACAGGATAATGGATATCCAGGGCGAGATGCTGTCCCTGACATCGGGTAAAATCATTACCCAGCATGATGTCAAAGAAGATGCCTGGTATCTGGACGGTGGCAAGGCACCTGTTTCCATTTCCATTGAAGCAGGGCAGGCAGATCTTTTTTTATGCGCCTGGCTGGGCATTGACCACAGGATCAAAGGTAAAAGAAAATACAGGCTTCTGGATGCAAGGGTTACTTTTCACAGAACATTGCCTGAACCCGGAGAAACCATTGAGTATCACATTGAAATTGATCGGTTTTTGAAGCAGGGCGATGTATACCTGTTTTTTTTCCATTATAAGGGGTATATTAACGACCAATTGCTGATTTCCATGCGGGACGGGTGTGCAGGTTTTTTTACAGAACAAGAGGTTGAGGATTCAGGTGGTATTATTCTCAAGACTGAAGAATTAAAACAAATAAAATCCCCAATAAAATCCAAGGATAAATTATCTCCCCTGGTTCCTGTGAAAAAGGAGAGCTTTTCCGATGAAAAGATTGAGGCTCTAAGACAGGGAGATCTTGGCCTTGCCTTTGGGAAAAATTTTGAACTCATACAGCTTGGAAAACATCTGAAACTTCCCGGCAAAAGGATGCATCTCATTGACAGGGTTCTTGAGTTTGATCCTAAAGGCGGGCGGTTTGGTCATGGCTCCATTATCGCCCAGGCAGACATCCATCCGGATGACTGGTTTTTGACCTGCCATTTTATTGATGACAGGGTTATGCCAGGCACTCTGATGTATGAATGCTGTGCCCATGCCCTGAGAATTTTTACCCAGAGAATGGGCTGGGTAAGTGATCGGGATGATGTGTTTTATGATGTTATTCCAGACAATGAGAGTGATTTAAAATGCCGGGGGCCTGTGACACCTGATACAAAAAAAGCCCGGTATGAAATAGAAATAAAAGAGATGGGGTATAGCCCTGAACCCTATATAATAGCAGATGCCCACATGTTTTCCGATGATTTGAGAATTGTTCTGTACAAAAATATGGGAATGAAACTTGTGGGCCTGACAAAAAACGAGTTGGACTCTTTCTGGAGAAAACAATGAGATATTCTAAAGTATTTATAGAATCATTTGGCTATGAACTTGCCCCTAATGTTGTAACTACAATAGAACTGGAAGAGAAGCTGGCACCTTTTTATGCGGCAGTGGGGTTTGGGCCGGGACAGCTTGAAGTTTTGACCGGCATAAAAGAAAGACGGTATTGGGATGAAGACCATATTCTTGCAGACCATGCAGCCATTGCCGGACAAAGAGCCCTTGATGAAGCCAATATCTCCCCTGACCAGATCGGGGCCCTGGTATATTGCGGGGTGGGTCAGGATGGATTTGAACCAGCCACTTCCTGTTCTGTGGCTGACCAGTTGAATATTGGGGAAAATGCCCATATTTATGATGTTAAAAGCGCCTGTTTAGGGATGGTAACAGGTATGGTCCAGGTGGCCAATGAAATAGAGCTGGGCAATATAAAAGCCGGGCTTGTGGTCTCCTGTGAAACAGCACGACAGATTGTTGATTCTACCATTCATGAGATCAACACCCGTAAAAGTGTTGAGTTTTATAAAGAAACTATTGCCACGATGACCGGTGGTTCAGGAGCTGCGGCTGTGTTGTTAACCAATGGAAATATTGGTAATCCAGACAATAGAAAACACGCCCTTAGAGGCGGAGTGGTAAAAAATGCCATTGAGTATCACGGACTTTGCCACTGGGGATTTGAACAAAAAGGTATGCCCACAGATTCTAAAGTCATCATGCGAACCCAGGCCCAGGATGTTCTTGAAAACGGTCTTGTCCTTGCAAAAAAAACCTTTGATGAATTTAAAAAACAATTTAATTTGCCTGAAGACAAACCAGATAAATTTATCGGGCACCAGGTCGGGGCAGCACATCATCAGAGATTTTACCAGGTCTTGAACCAGGATATACAAAAGGATTTTGCTACCTTTCCCTTTCTTGGTAATGTGGGATCCGTATCACTTCCCCTCACTGCAGCCATTGCCGATGAAAGAGGCTTTTTGCAGCCAGACGATTTTGTCGCCTTTATCGGTGTCGGTTCCGGACTGAACTGCTATATTTTAGGTGTTGAATGGTAGAAAAACGCATTAATGATAAACTAACTTCCACAAAAGGCTTTGAAGATCTTTACCCGTTTGATTCCTCTTTCATGAATATTAACGGGCATGATCTGCACTATATTGATAAAGGTGAAGGCAAACCTGTTCTGATGGTACACGGTAATCCAACCTGGTCGTTTTACTTTCGCCACCTGATCCAAAGTCTTTCAAAGAATTTTCGCACCATTGCCCTGGATCATATTGGATGCGGTTTTTCAGACAAACCCGATGCAAAAACATATAAATATACCCTGGAATCCCG
>JAHJDU010000001.1 GCA_018812385.1 Pseudomonadota bacterium | reverse complement strand
TCCGGTGCAGGAAAAACTAAAATCGGAGAAATCCTTTCAAAAGAAGGACAAATCACCAGTGTTCAGCTGGATGAAGCATTGGATATTCAAAAAAAAACCAATGAACGACTGAGTACTATCCTTTTAAATAAAGGATATATCGATCCTGATACCATAGTTAATGTTCTGGGTCGACTATATAATTATAATGTTGTCAAGTTTTCTGAGATCAAGCCTGATCCCAAAGTGTTGAAGATTCTTCCCTATGAAATGGCAAAAGCCGCAATGGTGTTTCCTTTTAAATTAAAAGGAGAAGAACTGTCCATTATTATGGTTGAACCAACAGATACCACTGTAGTTGAAGATCTTCAGAAAAAAACCGGCAAAACGATCCTGGTTTTTGTTTCAACTGAAAAAGATGTGATTCAAGCCTACCGGGATTTTTACAAAATCAGTGATGCAGAATATAAAAGTTTTCTCCATTTTGAAGATGATTTTGAAGATGATGAACCCATTACTTCTGTCGATGATTTTGGTTCTCTGGCATCTGAGGCTGCAGGAGAGATAGAAGTCGGGTATGATGCCCCGGAGGATGGCTATAACGAATTTATGGCATCAGATGCACCGATTATTAAACTTGTTAATGGTATACTTACCAAGGCAATTAATGATGGTGTCAGCGATATTCATATTGAACCCTTTGAAAAGACATTCCAGGTTCGGTATCGGCTTGACGGATCCATGTATAAAGCCATGAATCTTCCTTTAAGTATTAAAAATGCGGTTATTTCAAGAATTAAAATTCTTGCAAAACTTGATATTGCAGAAAGAAGAGTTCCCCAGGATGGCAGAATTAAACTTCGATTAGGTAAAAACAAATCTATTGATTTCAGGGTCTCTACTTTACCTACACTTTTTGGTGAAAGTATTGTCATGCGTATCCTTGATCAAAGCGCCCTGAATATTGATTTGACCAAAATGGGTTTTGAACCATCCACTTTTGATATCCTGAAAAGATCTATTTCACTACCTTACGGACTCATACTTGTCACAGGTCCTACAGGAAGCGGGAAAACAACTACACTCTATTCTGTACTGAACCGGTTAAATAAAGATGATATCAAAATATTAACCGCAGAAGACCCGGTTGAGTTTAATTTCAAAGGAATTAATCAGGTTGCTGTAAAAAATGAGATCGGCATGACCTATGCGACAGCATTAAAAGCATTCTTACGGCAAGACCCCGATATCATTATGGTGGGTGAAATCAGAGATATGGAAACGGCAGAAATCGCCATTAAGGCAGCAATGACGGGTCATCTTGTTTTTGCAACCCTTCATACAAATGACTGTCCTTCAACCATAGGACGTCTTGTAGACATTGGTATTCCTTCATATATGCTGGCATCAGCCATTACCATGATTTTATCCCAACGTCTGACCAGAAGACTCTGCCCTGAATGTAAACAGATAGTTACTGGCCATACCCCTAAAGATCTTGAACTTCATGGATTTTCAAAAGATGAAATCCAAGATTTGAAAATATATGGTCCCAAAGGCTGCGGCCATTGCAAGGGAACCGGATATAAAGGGAGAGTCGGACTCTATGAATTAATGGAAATCACAGATGATGTCGGAAAAGCCATTAGTGCTGAAGTGTCCGAAGATCAACTCAGAAAGGTTGCTGTGGTCGAAGGAATGGTAACACTTAGAGACGCTGGTCTTGAAAAGATCAGAACATCAGAAACCTCTCTAGAGGAAATTTTAAAAAAGACCACCATTACTAAAGAATCTTTGCCTGCTTACCTGATAAATCCTGATGTTGAACGATATGAAGATAAAGATGTTATTATCAGGGAAGACAATACAGATATTGATTTTTTTAAGCTAATTCAAGGCGGGTTATACGTTGTTAAAGGCGGTAAAAAAATTGCTGAAATCGTTCAACCCGGGGACTATTTCGGGGAAATGTCAGCCATCACAGGAGAACCCAGATCAGCGTCTATTCTATCCAAGGGACGATCACAGGTTAAACGTTTTCCCGGGGATAAATTAACTGAGGTAATAGAAAAATATCCTGATGTGGCAAAACATTTGTTTGGTGTTCTTGCAGCAAGGCTTGCCAAGACAAACCAACAACTGGTCAGTGTACTCAAACAGATTAAAAATGTACAACCCAAGTAGGCAGGTTATATCATTAAAGACCTCTTATTGAAATATCGATCTTTTTCACTGTAAATGCAGCCACAATATTGTTGACGATACAGATTAAGCTGCTTGGATTCATCAATTCCAAATCTCCAGCCTTCCCTGAAATCATGGTATAAAAATTTTAAGTCATATTCCCTGGCAATGGCCTCCCCGGTTTTTCTAATTTGATCATGTTTCTGGAATTTGCTGTATAAAAGGGTGGTGGAAAAGCCGTCAAATTTTCCTTTTTTCGCCACAAGGGCTGTTGCTTTAAGCCTGTCGTAATAACAATATTTACACCGATCCTTTTCTCTGAAAACAACGGATTGCAGAAATTTTTCAATCTTGTAATCCTTTTGATAAATTACCTTTAGCTCAATCGATGAAGAATAGTGCTTTAGTGTGTCTTCCCTTTTTAGACATTCTTGAAAGGGATGGATATTATGTCGATAAAAAAATCCCATTACCTCCATGTCCATCTGCCGCAATACTTTAACCGGATAAATAGAACAGGGAGCACAGCAAATGTGAAGTAATATTTTCAATCTCTTTCTCCGAATATGGAGGTACCGATCCTTATCATTGTAGATCCTTCTTCTATGGCAACTTTAAAATCACTACTCATCCCCATGGACAGGTGCTCCATGGATA
>JAHJDU010000293.1 GCA_018812385.1 Pseudomonadota bacterium | reverse complement strand
CTTTGTAACTGTTATGGTAATCGGTTTGCCCTCAGAACTGTATTTTACTGCATTGTCCACAAGGTTGATAATGGCCTGTTCCATTAAAATTGGATCAACCATGGCAGTAATATCCTCAGCACAGTCAATGCTGACAGTGATATTTTTCCCCTTGATACTGTCATGACAGGTGTTGAGCGCTCCCTGGATTAAAGTTGCCATATTTTGCTTTTCGAACAGGATATATGTTCCCTGTAGCCGTTCAAGTCGTGACAGGGCCAGAAGATCATTGATCAGATCGATCATCCGGTTTACATTTTTTTCAATGATTTTTAAAAATTTTTCACTCTGCCTGGTGTCATTAGTGACAAGCATTTCCTGAAGGGTTTCAATAAATCCTTTTATGGCTGTCAGTGGTGTTTTTAACTCATGGGAGACATTGGAGGCAAAATCTTTGTGCATAGTTTCAAGACGTCTGATCCGTGTGATATCATGGAAAATAATCAAGGTTCCCATACGCTTTTCAGCAGTATCATAAAGCGCGGTTGAATGAATATTTAAAATCAGGTTCTCATCCCTTATTATCACAATATCATCCTCAACAGGTTCATGGGTTGCCAAGGCCCGTTGAAGAAATTTTTGAAACTCAATATTCCTTGCAACCTCTAAAATATATCTGGCTTTAAGTTGAGAGGCAGGAAAATCAAATATTTTTGCAGCTGCATCGTTAATCGTAATAATTCTTTCATCCTTATCTATGGCGATGACACCTTCCTGCATACTTGCATGAACAGCTTCCAATTCCATGCTCCGGTTTTGAAAAGCCTTAATCTTCTCAGCCAAATTTTCAGCCATCTGGTTCATGGTAACAGCAAGTTCAGACAATTCTTCAGCCTCTGGTATTGCAAGCCTTTCGTTCAAATTTCCTCTGGCAAATTTTACAGCCCCTATTTTCATTTGTTCAACTGGGAGTGTAATTCTTCTGGTTACATACAAACTTGCAATAGCCGCAGCCAGAATTGTGAAAGCCAAGGCAATAAGGATATTATTTCTGACTGATTTTATTTTGTTATCAATGACAGAAACAGAAACAGATGTTCTTACAACAGCTATCACTCGGCCCTCATGTATCACCGGCAAAGCAATATACATCATATTTTGATCAAGCGTTGAGCTATGCCTGATTGAGACTCCCTTTTTTCTTTTCAGGGCTTCCATAATTTCAGGCCGTTTCATGTGGTTTTCCATCATCTTAATATCCTCGAAAGAATCACCCACCACAACGCCAGAAGGGGAAATAATAGTTACCCTTGTTCCGGTCTTTTCTCCAATATCCTTACAATATTTATCAACAGATTGGATCTGAGCCTGATCACCATTTGTAATACCATCCAATAGAATATCAGCAAAACTTGTTTGCAATAATTCTGCCCTGATTGTTAACTCTTTTTCAGAATTTTTAAGAAAAAATTCCTTAAAATAACTTGTTGAGTAAGAGGTAACCGATAAAAGAGAGAGAACAATAACAATCAGGAATGATGGAAAAATCTGCCAGATCAATTTTTTTTTTTAATCATAATTTTTACTCTTTAAACCGGTAGCCAACGCCCCTAACCGTTTCAATGATTGAAGCATAAGTTTTTAATTTTTTTCGCAGTCCTACAATAACGACATCAATACTTCTTTCCGTTACTGCATAATTTTCACCACGGATGGCATCAACGATCTGTCCCCGGGTAAACACCCAGCCTTTTTTGTCTGCAAGAAAACAAAGCAGTTCAAATTCTGACAGGGTCAGATCCACGGCATTCCCTTGGATTTTGACCACATGCCTTGCCCGGTCAATGGTCATGTCCCCCTCCTGTTTTATGCTGCCAGGTGTATCCATTGTGTTATTCCTGCGTCTCCGAAAAATTGCCCGGATTCTTGCCACAAGAACCTTTGGACTGAAAGGTTTTGATATATAATCATTCGCGCCCAGTTCAAGACCTGTAACAATATCAGACTCTTCTCCTTTTGCCGTCAGCATGACAATGGGCATATCACGGGTCTGTTCATTATTTTTCAGATATTTTGTTACTTCAAGACCATCAATCCCCGGCAGCATCAAATCAAGAACCATCAAATCGGGTTGGGATTGTTTGGCTATTTTTATGGCCTGTTCGCCGGTCAACGCTGTCAATATAGAGTATCCCTCATTTTTCAGGTTGTATTTTATCAATTCAATGATGTCTTCTTCATCATCCACGATTAAAATGGTCTCTTTTGCCATGGTTTTTCCTGTTTTTTTAAATTCGTCAACTCGCCATTTGAATTTTATAAACTAACGCGCATTTGTCAATTATAATATCCGATATTTTAGCAGTGTCTGTCCAAAAAAATTAGCGGTTTTCAGGTCGGCACTAAGTGTGCCTGACAATTTCACCTTCTATCAGGTATATGACTTCTTCTGCAATATTGGTGGTATGATCTCCAACCCTTTCCAGATGCCTTGAAATCAAGTACATGTTAATGATTTCACCCACCATTTCCGGATGCTCCTGGATATTTTTTTTCATTGCTTCATAGGCATCATTTCTCATG
>JAHJDU010000292.1 GCA_018812385.1 Pseudomonadota bacterium | reverse complement strand
TGACCAATCGATTCTTCATCATCCGTAATCACAGTAAGGCGCTCGGCTCTTAGCTCATCTTTTACTTCTATCAGAGCCAGCATCTCCCTTTGTCTGGTTCTTTCATCTTCCAAAGAAAAACAAACCTGAATGGCCTCGGTGATATTAAGACCCTCCCTGATAACAAAATCAACCTCCCTGCCTTTTTTGGACTTCCAGTAGTAGGGCTCCCTATTCCTTCTCAACAGCTCCAAAAAAACTATATTTTCATAAATATGTCCAATATTCCGGGAGAATTTAAAACTGATGGAATTGCTCAGCGCCGCATCAATGCAATAAATTTTAGATGGATTATAAATCTGCCGATAGATTATAGGGGGGTCTGACCCCGATAAGTGTTTGTTTTTGTGGAATAATAGTTCCAATCTGGGGCGTTTTTTCCTCTTAGAGCCTGCTTTTTGGGGTCAAAAACAGCATTTTAAACACCTTCAGTTCATAGAGCTTTCAATAGTTATTCGTATTTCTTTCGGAATTTACGGCTCTTTCCTTCACTGTGTTCTTTAAGAGCCTGTTTTGCCATTTTTTTCATTCTGATACAAATTTCATCAGAAATGATATTTTCTTTATTCAAATTATCAAAACTGTCTGCCATTGATGCTGGTGGACGGGTATAAATTTAAATTTTCTTTATAACGGCTTTTAGAAAAGTATCCAGATCCTTAATATCATTTTGTGAAATATCATATGCTCTCTTAAGATCAAGTTTGCCATATTCATGGACTATGAGATTTCTAAAACCAACTGCTTTTACCATTTTTTCTGTAAGAAGGTTATTGATGTATTTGTTCTCTTCAAGAAAATAGAACATTTCGTTAGCACTTCCAGGGATTCCCATGTCTTTTTCACTAACAATGTGAGCTGCAATATCTATACAATTTTGCACAGCAAGTTGAATATTAAATAAAATGATATCCTGAGCGTTAATGTCATCTAAAAATGCTTGTAATGTAATATTAGACACGTTTTTGATTCGCTTTAAGTATTTCCTGACAGAACCAATCTTGGCAAGTATTACATCTTTATCAACCATTTTTTATGCCTCCAGAATTCTTTTTGTCAGACTTGAATACATTTTTTCTAAATAAAAACTAAAATCAACAATCTTTGATAAGGTCACCATTTTGAACTCTTTATGAAATTTTATATTTTTCACTAAAACAAGCTTACCTTTGCCGAAAATCTGCTTTAACAAAACTTCCCCAACAGTATTCATAATTACAGGATGGATATCTTTTCTTAAAAGTCTTCCAAGCTGTATCATATATTCTTCTTTTAAAATTTCTGATGATTTTGAATGTTTATGATTAAGAAGCACCCCAATATCAACATCACTCATATGGCGCTCTTTCCCTGAAGCATAGGAGCCAAATAAATAAATTGCTGCTATTTCTTTTCTGTCTTTAAAATACTGTTTGATGGTATTCTCAATCATTTCTTTAGTGGTATTGCCCATTATACTTTACCCTGGACCCTTACAAATACAATTGATAACGGGGTCGGATTGATAACGGGGTCTGACCCCGATAAGTGTTTATTTTTATGGGAGAATCGTTCCAATTTGGGGCGTTTTTTCCTCTTAGGGCCTGCTTTTTGGGGTCAAAAACTGCGTTTTAAGGGTTTTGCCTGGGGTCAATGATGGGGTCAGGCTTTCCTTATTGTGGTTATTAAAAGATTATCATGCATTTAAAAGTTCTGAATATGATTCAATCGGGATTGTTATACTTCTTTTTATCTTTTTTCCTTTTGAATAAATATCATTAAATTCAGCCTCAATATTTTTAAGAATTTTAGCTTCAAAATATTGTTCTCCACAATATTCACAACTTTGACATGGGACATCATTAATTATAATAAATTTGCCATCTCGTTTATATGTATATTGTGTTATAATTTCATTGCATAACATCAGATAGCTGCATATCACTGCGTAATAGTTGGTTAACAATAGTTGAGACATCGACATTTTTCTTTTTGGCTATTTTTTCTACAAATTCCATAATTTCACCTTCCAGATAAACAGGGATGTTTAGTTTTATATCTTCTTGAAAAAACTTGCCACGTTCACCTTTGGAAAAGTCATATTCTTCTTTCATTGTATCATTCCCCATATTGTTTTGACTCTTTCTTCGTTGCTTTTCTACTCGAAAAAATTCTAATTGCAACTATAGTATCTGACTGCCTCTGAAATGTGTGGCAAACTAATAAAAGCTTTCCGGCTTTAGAGAGCCCTAACGTAAACCATCTTTCTTCATTTATGCTATGCTCATCATCATAAACAGATAATGCCATTGGATCTTTAAAAACTGTTGCTGATTCTTCAAAACTAATTCCATGCTTCATTACATTTGATTTTGCTTTTTGATAGCTCTATTCGAAATTATAATTCATCATTTGTATTCTTTCAAGAAATAAATGAACCGGTTATAAGGGTAATTCCGGGTGTTTTGTGTTTTTGTTTTGTTGTTTTGGGGCCTGACCCCGATAAGTTTTCGTTTTTATGGGATAATCGTTCCAATCCGGGGCGTTTTTTCCTCTTAGCGCCTGCTTTTTGGGGGCAAAAACTGCATTTTAAGGGTTTTGCCTGGGGTTTCCTTATTATCGTTATTGGGGGGGGGGTAAAAACAGCATTGTAAGCATTTTGGGATTCATGGATTGCATAATCCTCAAGGCGATCTTCGCCCTGGGTAATATTGTCCATGAAATTGGGGTCAAAATTAGTTTTGAATCTAACTTCACCAAATCGTTTAACCTTAAAAGGCGGAGCCGGCAGCACTTTTATCTTATATCGTTTTCCAAATTTATCCTGGTTCTGTTCAATATACTCGCGGCTTCCTACAGCCAGGTTATTCGTCCATATGCTTTCCCGCTTCAAGCTGCCATGCTGTAATGTGTACGCCACCAAATCCTCATAATACTCATGCTAAGGATCGGAAATATTGTAACGCAGATTACCCCGCCGCCATACCC
>JAHJDU010000291.1 GCA_018812385.1 Pseudomonadota bacterium | reverse complement strand
GACTAGGCGATTGATCAGCGCTTGTTTTTTTAGCTTCAAGGTCTTCCCATCTTTCATACAGGGACTGGGCCTGCTTTTGTGATTGTTCTAGCAGGGAACAACAGGTTTTCATTTCTTCAGGGTTTCTGATGATTTCAGGTTGTTGAATTTTGTCGGACAATGATTTGATTTCAGCTTCAGCCGCTAGAATTTTTTCTTCGATATGGGCCAACTCATATTTATCCTTATAGGAAAAAGTTTTGGAAGGCTGTTTTTTGTTTTCAACTGATTTTTTGATTTTTTTTGGTTTTTCACCTAAGGTTTGGCGATAGTTCATGATTTGATGAAAATCTTTAAAAAATCTGGCCTCAGCATTTGGGTCAAGATATAAAATTTTGTGGCAGACCCTGTCCATAAGGTAACGGTCATGGGAAACAATAATAACAGCACCTGGAAATTGCTGGATACTTTCTTCAAGGACTTCAAGAGAAAGAATGTCAAGATCATTGGTGGGTTCATCCAAAAGAAGGAGATCACATGGAGCCAACATGATATTGGCAAGAATGATCCTTGCCTTTTCCCCGCCTGAAAGCCTTTTTACAGGCATATCCAGCTGATCCGGCATAAATAAAAATCGTTTTGCCCAGGTAACAATATGAATGGATCGACCATTATAATTGACACTGTCTCCACCGCCCGGGTTCAGGGCTTGTTTTAAAGTTAACAGGGGATTTAAGGTTGAGCGGTTTTGATCAAATATAGATATTTTTAAATTTTCAGCCCATTGGACCTTACCTTTATCAGGTAGGGTTTTTTGTTCAAGAATGGATAAAAGTGTGGACTTGCCACTGCCGTTTTCCCCAACAATCCCAAGACAAAATCCAGGGCCGATTTCAAAGGTAATATCAGAAAATAGTTTTTTCCCATTAATTTCTTTAGAAAGGCCATAGGCGCGTAATAATTTTTTGGTCTGCCTGCCAGTGGCTTGAAAGTCAATATCCATGGTAGCTGTATTTTTATTCCGGTCTTTTAAGGCATACAATTCCATCTTTAAATCTTGGGCCTGTTCAATTCGATATTTTGCTTTTGTGCTTCTGGCTTTGGCTCCCTGCCTCAGCCACTCATCTTCCCGTCTCATTTTACTGGATAAAGAGGCCTGTTGTTTTTGCTGTGCCTCTAAAAATTTACGTCTTTCTTTTTCAAATTTTTTATATTGACCCTGGATTTTAAAATATCCGGATGGATAATATTTTCCTATTTCCATTACATTGGAACAGATGTTTTCGAGAAAGGCACGGTCATGACTGACAACAATAAATGAAAATCTGGCAGTCTTTAAAATTTCTTCAAGCCATAAAATACCATTAATATCAAGATGATTGGTGGGCTCGTCCAGTAAAAGGATATCTGGTTGGCAGCACAGGGCCCTGGTAATGGTCAGCCTTTTAACCCATCCGCCGGATAAATTTTTTGACAGTAGATTTGCATCTGTAAATCCGCCTTTCCCCAGGGAAGTTTGAACAATTTTATGCCGCTCTTTTTCATCAAACGGGCTGTCTTTTATGCTGTCGTATAAAATTTGTTCCACTGTTTGATCCGGATTAAGTTTATCTTCCTGGGGAAGATAAATAACTCTTAAACCGGTTTTGGCAATAAACTCTCCTGTATCTGGTTGGGTAATATTTGCAATAAGCTTTAAAAAAGTGGATTTGCCTGATCCGTTCATTCAAATAAGCCCAAGCTGCTCATTTAATTTAAAATCAATGGAAAGATCATGAAAAAGGGTGTCATCTCCATAGGTTTTTGAAACATTCTTTAAACTGAAAACAAGACTCATGACGGTTGTTCTTTGTTATTGGCTTGATGTTTGATCTGCCTGTATACCCTGATCATTTTGATGGGAAAACTGATGAACAAAGTTAAACTGATCAATATGACAAAGCTTGCTGCAAAAAATGTCATTATAAAACTGAAAGGATCATTTAAAGAATAAGATCCTGTCATCAAATCAACTCCAAAGACCAGAAAAAGGCCGGACAAAAGGGTCATGATAATTTGCACCAGCCACCACGTATATTTCATATAAATAAAATTACCTTTTTATAAAAAGCGTAAAGGGGTTTAAAAACAGGGCAAGTCTACAGTGTTGCCATGAAAAAATCAAATCCATTTATAAACCTAACACGGTGAATACGCTCTGTTGTTTGTCTATGCAATATTATGTAATCTCAAATTTGCAGTTTGATAAAGTTTCAATCATTGTATTAAAAAATTCCAATGAACCACTCGCCTCAAGCAGCGGGGTATTAGACCCGAGCTTCGCAACAAAAAAAGGCAGAGCCAACTTGATGACCCTGCCTTAATGGTTTGATTCTATAATATGTTATTGTTTTTTTCTGCTAACTCCTGCAAGACCGAGAAGACCAAGGCCAAAGAGGAGCATTGTGG
>JAHJDU010000290.1 GCA_018812385.1 Pseudomonadota bacterium | reverse complement strand
TGATTTGGTCAAAGCATAATCTGTAGGCTTTTCATATAACAGGCTTGCATAATATGGTGTGATTCGAAGTGGTAATTTCCTTGATTTTGTCAGGAAATCAAAATTATCAATATTTGTTATATCCAAGCATTCTGAAAGTTTTTTAAAATTTGTATAGCTGTTCTGGATCTGCCATCTCCAGCTATTCCATTGTTTTTCTGTAGCCTGAGGGAAAAAATTTTCTTTGAATAATGCTGTCTTGGGATTAATAATGCTAAAATCTGAATTTGGGATGTCATTTTTTTTGAATAATTGGATCTCGGTTTTTGTTTCTGTTTCAAAGTGTATCTCAATTGATGATAAATCCGTACTCAAAGGAGGTTCGGATTCTTCTTGCGAAAGCTCATTCATATCAAGCCCCTTTTTATTGTAAAAAATCAAACAAAATTAGCAATGCTCTTATTTTTTTACATACTATTATACAAGAATAATTTGCAAAAAAAACATAAAGTTTTTCTATAATAATAATAAGTGATTTTTTGTCAAGCTAATCCTAAATTTAAGTCTATTAAATCCTTAACCCCGCGTTATCGTATCCACAATAAAGGGGGTGCACTGGATGGCAATGCTCTGTTTTTTTACCCAGATCCGGACCATTGGAATAGATTCACCTTCTATATTAATGAGACTGGCGAGTTCTTCGGCACAGGTAATGTCTTTAACCCTGAATTCATAATAAAAGGTGTTGTCAGTAAACGGGTCTGCCACCAGGATGACCCTGGTTTTATCATAGGGATGCTTTTTAGGAGAACCGGAAAAAGGGGTATGAATACTTCTATCCAGGTTTTTGATATTTCTGTAGGCTTGAATTTCAAATTTTTCCTTTAATTCAGGAAAATTTATATTCGTCATAATCGCCTCCTTTATTTGAATGCTTCTTATGTCTATATTTTATTCAACTTTGGGATTTAAGTTTGACCTCCACTTAAAATCTGCCAATTTTGAAAGCCGAGTATTTTATATATACGATAGATGATTTTTTTTAAAATTCCAACTTTTATCTTCTATAAAAATTAAACGGCTATCTTATTTTGATTTTTCATCGCAATTAATGGTAAATAGTGTTTGAATGAAAACAGGCTATTTTAAAAAGAATAGTTGACTCTATGGATGGGACTAAGGAAATGGAGAAAAAAAAGAGATACTCAGACTATAATACTTATTTAAGACAATTGTTTGGTCAAAGGGTTCAAAAAATTTCAATTGATGCAGGATTGTCGTGCCCCAACAGGGATGGGATGCTTTCCAGGAAAGGGTGCATTTATTGTAATGCAAAGGGGTCTGGTTCCGGCATGTTCAGCAGAGGATTTTCCATAAAGGAGCAGATTGAAAAAGGCAAAATTGCAATGATAAAAAAATATAAGGCTGAAAAATTTCTAGCCTATTTTCAATCCTATACCAATACCTACACCACCTGCGACCATATGCAGCAGATGTTTGATGAAGTCTTTTCCTGCGAAGGTATTGTGGGAATGGCCATTGGAACACGGCCGGACTGCATTGATGATCAAAAGCTTGGCCTGATCGCCTCCTATGCAAAATCATATCTGGTCTGGCTTGAATATGGGCTTCAGTCTGCCCATGATGCAACCTTAAAAATAATTAACCGCGGTCACAGTGTTAAAGATTTTTTCAAAGCCGTGGACTTGACCCGGGGCAGGGGGATTAATATTTGTGCCCATGTTATCCTGGGGCTTCCCGGAGAAGACAGAAACATGATGCTCCAAACGGCAAAAATACTGGCAGACAGCCCGATTAACGGGGTGAAAATTCATCTGCTCTATGTCATCAAGGAAACCTTTCTTGACAGAATGTGGGAAAACGGCAACTATGTTCCCATGGGCCAGGAGGAATATGTGGATATGGTTTGCGATTTTTTAGAACTTTTGCCTGAAAGAATTATTATCCAGCGAATTACTGGCGACCCGCATATAGATGAACTGCGGGCTCCCCTGTGGGCGGCTCAATACAGGGAAACCTTTAACATGATTCAAACCGCTCTTGAAAAAAGAGACGCTTTTCAAGGCAAAAGATATAAAAAAAGAGGAGAATGATTTGATAAAGAAAAATTTTTCACCATTTTTACAGGATTCCAGAACTCTGAAAATCCCCTGTCATAAACATTATAAAAAATAATCATTGCATTTTTTGTGATTTATAGTAAATCTTGGTGGGACATGTCCTCCTCTTTTTTATTAGCAGTTTCCATGTAACTGACAGGACGGAGTTATGTTCCCTCCACCACTTTTATTTTTTTACCCGGCCCTGGCTGTTTAAAAAAAACATTCCAAGAGATAAATCAAATGAAAAAAACAAAATTTATTATCCTGTTATTATTTTTGCTTGTGATTGTCGGAATCGTTTTGATTTCCTATGCACAATTTAAAAAGGAAACTCTTAAAGATTACAGGCAGATCAAGGAGAGTGGTCAAAGCCTTATCGGCATGTTGAGCATGCCTTCCACAGCTTCTCTTTTATCCGGGTCAAGCGATTATTTTATCCGGGAGCTTTCCCAGAACGCCATAAGTAATAAGATTGCCTATTGCATTATCCATGATGCCCAAAGAAAGCCTGTCCTTTCATTCTCGCCTGAGAATATTGACCAGCAGGTGCCTGATATCATCATAAATAAATCTTTGTTGGAAAGCGGTTTTATCATGCAGGATTTTTTGACCACGGACGGACGTGACCTCATTGAATTTGCCAAACCAGTGTTTGCTGACAAAAAAATTGCCGCTGTTGTCAGGCTTGGACTTAAAGTGCCGGACAATAATTTTTTTACCTATGAAAACCTTGTTCTGCCTTTCCAGATTGCTTTTTTTATCCTGCTGGCACTGGTGTTTGGATATTATTGGACGATCCTGTCGTTTAAGCATTTGAAAACCATTAAACTGGCAGATGTCGGGACACCTGGAATCAAACCCGGTAAAGGCGATATTAAAGATATCATAGAAAATCTGGAAGCCTATCTGGCCAGTGTAAAGGAAAAGACAAGTG
>JAHJDU010000289.1 GCA_018812385.1 Pseudomonadota bacterium | reverse complement strand
GCAGGGGTTGCCCATGAAATCAACAATCCTCTTGGGGTGATCCTGGGGTTCTGCGACCTTATGCTGAGGAAAAAAGATAAAACGTCCCAGGAGTATAAAGACCTTAAAATTATAGAGCGCCAGGGCCTTCATTGCAAAGAGATCGTGGAAAACCTTCTGGGTTTTGTACGTACAGGAGAAGAAAATGGTCATCGCCGAACAGATCTTAATCTCTGTCTTGAAGACGCTATCAAGATAGCGAGGCATAGGTTTGAAAAAGAGGAAATTGCTCTGTCCCTGGAGTTTTCAGACATAATACCTTTTGTAAAAGGCGATTCCCGGAAGCTGCAGCAGGTTTTTCTCAACCTGATCAACAATGCTGCCGATGCCATGCCCCAGGGTGGGAAATTGACAATCAGGACATTTATGGACAATGATCTTCATATGGTTGCCGCACAATTCCAGGATGAAGGACTTGCCATAGCAGACAAGGACATGGACTATATATTTGAACCCTTTTTCACCACCAAGCCCGAGGGCAGGGGAACGGGGCTGGGGCTTTTTGTGAGTTACGGCATTATAACCGGTTTTGGCGGAATCATGGAGTGTAAAAGCCAAAAGCCTTCTTCACCTGATGCCGCATCCGGCGGAACCATTTTTACCGTCAAACTGATGGTTATGACTTAAGGAGTAGTGATGAAGGGACATATTTTAATCGTTGACGATGAACAGGATATGCTGACACTGATGGACAGGATTATTGCAGAAGATACCCATTACACGGCTGTTACAGAAAGCAATCCTGAAAAGGCCCTTGAAATTTTCAAAAAAGAGGAGTTTGATCTGGTAATAACAGACCTGAAGATGCCTGGCATGTCCGGGATAGCTCTGATGGAGAAAATCAGAAAGATCCGTTCCGACGTATCAGTCATAATCCTCACGGCCTATGCCACCATAGAGACTGCCGTGGAAGCCACACAAAAAGGGGCAAGCGATTATCTGACAAAGCCTTTCAGAAGAGAAAGGCTTCTGGTAACCCTTGACAAGGTCATGAAGTGGCAGGGGGTCATCCGGGAAAACAGGCAACTGCGCCGTGCTCTGGAAAAGGAGAACGATCTTTCCATCATCGGCTCCACTGGTGCAATGGCAAAAGTTTTTGAGCGGATCCGTCAGGCAGCTCCCACATCAGGAACCGTTCTTATAACCGGACCCACTGGAACGGGCAAAGAGCTTGTGGCCAGGGCAGTTCATCAGAACAGCAATAGAAGGTCAAAAAAACTGGTTACCATAAACTGCACGGCAATGCTGGAGAATATGATCGAAAGCGAATTGTTCGGGCATGTAAAAGGGGCGTTTACAGGTGCTGCGACAGATAAGAAGGGACTGGTTGAAGAGGCAAACGGCGGCACGCTTTTCCTGGATGAAATAGGAGACTTGAAGCCAGGGCTCCAGGCCAGCCTTCTTCGGCTGCTTCAGGAGGGGGAATACAGACCCGTGGGCAGTGTCATAACCAAAAAGGCGGATCTCAGGTTTATTGCCGCTACAAACAAAAATCTTGAACAGGCCATAAAGGAAAATACATTCCGGGAGGATCTGTTTTACCGTCTCAACGTCATCCGCTTGGAAATACCGCCTTTAAGGGACAGACCCGAAGATATTCCGCTTCTTTGCTACCATTTTCTCAACAAATATTGCGTAATGAACGGAAAACATATTAAGGGCATTGCTCCGTCTGCCATGCAGGCTTTGACAGCAAGACAATTTCCCGGCAATGTACGGGAACTTGAAAATATCATTGAACGGGGAATAATTTTTTGTACGGGTGATACACTGACCCTCTCTGACCTGGGCCTTTC
Source organism: Pseudomonadota bacterium (assembly GCA_018812385.1). Lineage (GTDB taxonomy): Bacteria > Desulfobacterota > Desulfobacteria > Desulfobacterales > Desulfobacteraceae > Desulfobacula. The sequence continues at coordinate 19,861 of JAHJDU010000289.1, read as the reverse complement.
TGGCCCGGAAAAGAGTTTCATGCCGGAATTGAACCAAGATTTAAACCTGGAAAATACCCTGATGAATTTTAAAGATGCCAAAGAAGGAAATATCCGGCTTTTCCACGAACACTATATCAGGGTTCTGTTAAAGGAAAGTTGTGGAAATATCAGCAAGGCGGCCCAAATTGCTGGGATACAGAGACAATACCTCCATCGGCTGATGAAAGAGTCCCATATAGAGGCCAATGAATTCAGGGGGGAAAACCCGGATTCTAAGATAGATTAAAATAATACTGTCAACCAGGAAGTGACATCTCTTCTTTAAAACTGTCCACTACCAGGTTTTACCTTTTGACATCATCGGGATGTTGGAAGGTTTTTTCAGGGCATTTAATCTGCATAATCAAGCTGTTAGCTAATCTTTTTACTTTTTCTTCATCCTGGCATCTTTTTTGTTATTCCATATTCTAAACGACTGCTGAAAAGGAAACAATCGGTCGATATTTTCAACTAATTTTTGATTCTGAAAAGGAGGTTTTATGCAACACAGTCTCTGGCAATGGTTTGCCGATGAAGCTGTTCTGGCACAAGCAGTTAAGGGGCTGTCCACCCCTCTTTTACTTGTTGCTATTGTTGTCTGTATTCTTTTACTTTCAAAGGGAGCAGACTGGATGATAGACGGGGTTGTCAACCTGGCAAAACGCACAGGAATACCCAAAATCGTCATCGGTGCAACCATTATTTCACTGGGAACAACAATGCCGGAAGCCTTTGTTTCCGTGATGGCCGCGATTATGGGAAATCCCGGTCTGGCACTGGGCAACGGGGTAGGATCCATCATCGCTGACACAGGGCTTATTTTCGGCCTTACCTGCGTGCTGGCAGCTTCGGTTCCGGCAAACAAGTTTATCCTTAACAGGACTGGATGGGTCCAGGTGGGATCAGCCACCCTTCTGGTGGCAATTGCCCTGTCCATTCTTTTTTTCTCGTCAGGACCACCAGTATTGGGCCGGTCTTTTGGCATCTTTTTTCTTATCCTTCTGGCAATCTACATGTACGCAACCTATTTCTGGTCAAAATCCAGCATGGCCCAAATGGCCGCAGGAGAGAATGATGATGATGAAGAACTCATCGGTATGTTTCAATGCTGGATGATGATGCTGGGCGGTCTTTTTCTCGTTGTTCTCGGGGCCCGGATACTTGTACCCTGCGCCTCGGAAATAGCCATGAGATTCCACGTACCCGAGGATGTCATTGCTGCGACAATGGTGGCCTTTGGCACCTCTCTGCCTGAACTCATGACTGCCATATCAGCCATCAAAAAAGGGCATCCTGAGATAACCGTTGGAAACATTGTGGGTGCCGACGTTCTCAACTGCCTGTTTGTAATAGGGGCGGCTGCAACGGCAAAACCCCTTGCCATTCCGGAAAATTTCTTTTTTTTCCACTTTCCGGCCATGCTCATCATCCTCTGGTCTTTCAGGGTATTTATATCTATGAACAAGGACGGGGTATTTAAACGGTGGCAGGGCGTATACCTTCTTGGGGTATATATCAGCTATGTGGTTCTTCAGTACGCTTTAAATGTAAAAATACCTGCATAATGACTAAAAAGCAGAATTGTAAGGGTATCATGATAAAACATAAAATATAATTTAAAAGGAGAAACAGAATGGGAAAACAGAATGAAAAAATAACAGGTTTTGAAGTGGCCCATGACCTGGAAAAAAACAAACAGACCATTGCCGAGCGGTTTATCCCTGAGTGGCGCCATATACGCGCAGCCCTGGGAGGTGTATTTGCCTTTTTCCTGGTTTTCCTGCTTGGCATCTGGCTTGCGGGAAACCCCTTTGAAGCCACGGTAAGGATACAGTCTGACTGGGTCCTTGCCAGCGGACTTCAGGGAAATGACTGGACCATCATATGGAGCGTGGTCCTTTTGGCAGCATGTTTCGAATTCATGGATGCATCTGCAGGCATGGGATTTGGAACGGCTTTAACCCCCATCCTCCTTGTGATGGGATTTGATCCCAAGCAGATCGTACCCGTTGTTATGATTCAGCAGGGTGTGGCAGGTCTTGTGGGCGCCTTTCTTCACCGGGAATTTGAAAATGTGGAGTGGAAATTTTCCCCCATGTCTGAAACCGTAAAGCTCTGGATCATCATCGGGGTGACGGGATGCCTTGCCGTATCAGCATCCATCATCGGTATTTACAAGTTTTTTCCTGTGGATAAAATCTGGATCAAACTCTATGTGGCCATCCTTCTTCTGATGATGGGTGTCATCTCGCTGTGGAGCGCTAAAAAGGACAGGCCCTACAAACCATGGAAAATGCTCGGCTTTGCAACCCTGGCAGGGTTTAACAAGGGTGTGGGCGGCGGCGGATACGGCCCCGTGGTCACCATTGGCGGTCTTATGTCAGGCGTGCCCGTTAAAAGCATGCTTGCGGTAACCGCCATCTGTGAAGGAACAGTCAGTACTTTTGCGATTATTGTATGGCTGGCCCTTCTGACCAGCGGCGTTCAGATAGACTATCTGATGCTGCCCTCCATGATGCTGGCAACCATGTTTTCTGCGGTTGCAGCACCTTATATGACAAGGGTCTTTCCTGAAAAAGCATGGAAAATAGTTGTACCGGCTTACAGCCTTATTGTGACGGCCATAGTCTTCTACCAGATAGTTCCAAACATCTACAAGAAACTGGCTGGTTGATGGCAGTCTGAATTAATATAACCAACCCCCTCCCCGAAAAAGGGGAGGGAAAAAACAATAAGGAGATATGATATGAACGAAAACCGGTTGAACGGTTATATCCGGAAACGTACGCACAGCATGGGCTGGTCAATGGTTGTAATGGGGGTGTCATTTTTTCTATATTATCTGGGACTTTTTGGTAATGTGGAAGGACCCCTTTCACCGGAAACCCTGGGAGAAACCCTGGCAGGCATGGGATTTGAAAAAATCCATATGCTGAGTTTTTTCCTTTCTTTTTTCATTATAGCACTGACATGGAATCATATCTTCAATCTGGTCACTTATATTACCGGTTCCAGCGTTAATCCCGTCAAAAAGGGTGTGGTCAGCCACACTATATGGGTTGTCGCGCTGGTATTCTGTGTCATATTAATGTATTGTTGATAAAAACGATTTGTCCCGGGGAGGTACAGTGCATGCCTGACAGAACTTTTGCCATATCGGCAACACGAGATTTTCCCTACTACCGCAAGGTATGGAAAAAGGTGGTTATAATTCTCATTGCCGCAGCCTTCCTCCCTCTTGTGGTAATTGGCGGCGGCATGTATGCTTACATGGCCCGCACAATTAAACATAAAACACTGGAAGCGCTTCAGGCAGAAGCTGTTTCCCATAAAAACGGTATTGATTCCTTTCTGATTGAACGGACAATGGATTTAAAGCTTATTTCGGAAAATAACAATCTGTCAAAAATGGTATCACCCGGTATGATTGAACAGGTCCTTTCCTCGCTCCAGAGCCAACTACCATGTTTCCAGGATCTCGGTATAATAGGGCAGAACGGTGACCACCTGGCATATACAGGGCCTTACGACCTTGCCGGGAAAAATTACAGGGATACATTATGGTTTCAAACAGTGATGGCTCAAGGCGTATTTGTCAGTGATGTGTTTACCGGTTTCAGGAATGAGCCCCACTTTATCATAGCAGTGAAACGCAATGAAGGTCAAAACGTCTGGATCTTGAGGGCTACCATTATGTCAGGCCTTTTTGACAATATTGTCACCCAGGTGGCAGGAAACAGGAAAGGGGATGCCTTTCTGATCAACAGCAAGGGCGAATTTCAGACAAATTCGAGACATGGCGGAAAACTGATGATGAAATCACAGGTTACCCCCCCAGGCCGTTTTACGGGAGTGCAGGTTGATGAAAAAGGTTCAAGTATTACTTTAACCACCTGGCTTGAGACTATTCCCTGGCTTTCCGTTGTGAGTGTAGACAAAGGGGATATTTTTGAAGCGTCAAGAAAAATGCAGGCCATAAGCCTTATTATCGTTCTGCTGGCAGGATTTCTTATGGTATTGGCAATCCTGCTCACCACGGACAGCCTGGTGTCAATGCTGGAAGAAAAAAGAAAGCGCAGGCACCGCCTGGACAGCAGGTTGAGGAGAACTGCCTTTCTAGCCTCATCAATGAAATTGGCCAGGGGCGTTTTCAGCGACCTCAATGACATTTTTTCCAATATCCACGTAACAGCTACACTGATGAAAGAGCAGACCGGGCTGGCAGATTCTGGTGAAACAGATATACTGGCAAAGCAGATTTTCTCAGAATCCATAAGGGGGAAAAATCTTATAGACAGCTTTATCCGGTTTGCCGCACCAAAAGATCCAATTATTATGGATGTCGACATTCACATGATTTTAAATCGAATCATCGTTTTTTTAAAGACATCCCTGATTGAAAAAAATATAGATCTGATGACCGATTTTCAGGATGGATTGCCCTGTGTCAGAAGCGATGTTGCAGTCCTGCGCCAGGTCTTCCTGAACTTTTTGTTGAACGCTTCTGCCGTTGCCGGTACAAACGGCTCAATTCGTGTGTCCACGTCCAGAAAGGAAAATTTTGTTATGATTTTGATTTCAGATAGCGGGCCTGGCCTGGGCAATGCAGATATGGAACAAATTTTTGACCTGCAGCATTTGACCAAACGGGGGGATTGGGGATTTGGCATGGCCATCAGCCGGTTCATCATGGAAAGAATCGGCGGGAAAATATCTGTGAGCAATGGAAAAAAACATGGAGTGATCTTTGAAGTTCAGGTGCCTGAAGCGTTTATTGGATCATTTTCAGATTCAGAGCTCGTGATTCTGGATTGATGATGCTAATCCGGGAAAATATCAAACAGGCCATCGATGCCATTGGCAGAAGAGAGCCTGAAATCGCTTATACCCTGCATACCATGCTGGGAAAGGGGAGCATTGACCTGTCTCTGCCGCCTGCATCAGAATTCCAGGACGAGAAAAAATTATATTTTTTTTTTGGTGACAAGAAAGCCTTTGTCAATAAGTACCAGTTTTTCTCCAGCGGTACTCCCTGCCTTGAGCAGGCGCTTCTGATTCAATATGGAGAACTGGCCCAGACACGAGATCTGTTTCATAGGGACCCTTTAGCAAATCCTGGAATACATGCTTCAAAAACCGATACTGCCGGCCTGTCGCTGATGCTCAATTATGAAATTGACCTGGCTGCGGACCTGCTGAAAAACCGCATAGACTCCATACTTCAAAAAAATACCCAGGCCGATGAAACGCCTTTGGTCAAGGCATTGAGGCAAAGGCTCAAAAGGCTTCGGGACATAAGAAACGACAGCACCAGCCAGAGTGATTTCAAAAATTCTGAGGACGACCCCCGGATACTTTCCCGGGGGGTAGTAGACGATTATACAATGGCCTTTTTCATGAGGTTCCCTTTTTCCCGGGAAAGCCTTATGCAGGCAGGTCGCTTCAATCTGGAATTTTTTCATATCCGTTTTCTGTTAAACTGCCTGGTTTCCGGCACGGAAAGCCTGCTTTTTGCCTGTGTGGCAAAAGGGGAGATACAGGGGTTGATTTTTCTGGAAATGATAAGAAAACTTTTTTACAGGGGCCTTGAAGTGAAATATTTTGCCACCCGGGGCGGAGCAGCTTCCCCTCTTGATCCTCGCCCTGTAAAAGGGGCAGGGACCTTTATAATGGCAGGGCTCTGGGTGCTGTGGAAAAGCAATTTCCCCGAGATAAAAGAGATTATTCTTGATTCGGAAATCGAAGCTGAAAAGTTTTACACATCCATTGGATTCCATGCCAGAGGTCTGTACAGATATACACTCAAATCTCCCGAGGGGCGGCTTTTGACAACTATTGCGGCAATTGCAGCATCTTCTAAAAAGATTCATCCTTCCATCACAAGTCATTTGTGTAAAAGAGTTCCAGATCGGATAAGGCTTCTCAAAGACAAAAAAACCATAAAAAGACAGCACAAGAATGCCCTTGAGTTCATAAAAATCTCGCTTCATCCTGCCAGTTCCGATCTTCTGGCCAGAACAACGGTATCAATGCTTTTGAAAAACAAAAGCCGTATTCCTGAAGGAGAAGCGCTGCTTACCCTTGCAAAAGCCTTTGGCCGAATTGAAACAGAGCCTGGGCAAATGATCCCTTCTCTTCCTGTTGCAGTGGTAATCGATCCAAGATACCGGAATCACCTTATGGGGGTCACGCACCTTGAAAATTCCAAACGGATAAAAGCGGCGGAGGTAATACTATCGAACAAATGCCTGGAGGGAAAATGGTTCAAGATTACCCCCCGCTTTGCTGAAAAAAAAGAACTGACATGGGTGCATACGTCTGCATATATTGAGAAAGTTGAAAAAACCGCTGGAAAAAGTCTTTCCTCCTTTGATTGTGACACCCAGACCACAGAAGAATCCTGGTCAACGGCCAGACTGGCGGCAGGTGGTGTCTTCTCTCTGGTTGACGGGATAATGTCAGGCAGATCATCCCGGGGCTTTGCATTTATAAGGCCGCCGGGACATCATGCCGGACCAGCCAGCGGCATGGGATTCTGTATTTTTAACAACATTGCCCTGGGCGCAAAGTATCTTAAACATAAGTACAAAGTTTCAAGGCTGATGATCATTGACATTGATGCTCACCACGGCAACGGAACCCAGGAAGTGTTTTATGACACGGATGAAGTGCTTTTTGTCTCCATTCACGAGTCAGGTTCTTTTCCCGGAACCGGACGGGTTGAAGAAACGGGAAAAGGAAAGGGCAAAGGGTTCACCATCAATATCCCTCTGGAAAAAGGAAGCCGGTCAAGGGACATTGGAAGGGCGATCTATTTTCTTGCAGGGCCCATTGCCCAGGAATACAGACCTGAAATAATTCTGGTTTCATTCGGCTTTGACCTTTATATCCACGACCGCCTGGCAGGCATGAAAGTGACACCAGGCGGGTATGCCCTTATAACCGCACTTCTCCTTGAGGTGGCAGCCCACGCTTCGGTCGGGAAAATAGCCTTTGTCATGGAAGGGGGATACAGCTTAATGGGTATCCGGGAATGCGGTCTTGCAGTTATGAAAGAAATCTGCAATGTACCGGGTATAAGTGAAGATAAAATAGACCAGGTCCGTAAAAGTGATTTCAGTCGCCTGTCAAACCTTAAGAAAGTTATTGAAGTCCATAAAAAATACTGGGAGGTACTTGGGTAGAGTGGGCAAACTGTCATACTGCAATTTCCAGACCTGTCTCCTGTCCGGAGACATTTAACTAAACCCTGATTTTTTTGGCTTTTGCCGCCATAAAGGAAATATTTTAATTACAATAAGTTATACGCATATTAAATGGATAGAACCCTCTGGCACACTTGTTGAAATATCATACCTAAAAGCATTTACCTGATACAGAAAAACAGAGCATACAGGAGTCTGCATGGATCAAAACCTTGAAACCAAGAACAAGACATATTATTCCCGTCTCTTTCGCAGGTTTGTTTTTCTTACCATGATCTGCTCTCTTGTTCCTCTGCTCCTTGCCGGATGGGCAATCAATATTCATTATTCAGAGTTTGCAAGGGAAAGGATACTCAAAACACTTCAGACCCGTGTGGACTACCACAAAAAAATTATAGAACTCTTTTTAAATGAAAACAAAACCAGGCTTGACTTCATCGTCCGAACAAATTCAATTGAATTTCTGATAAAAGAGGGTAATCTCACTCATATTTTAAACAATATCAACCGTGATTCCTGGGTTCTTACCGATATTGGAATCATTGATGAAAACGGGGCTCATGCAGCTTACGTAGGGCCTTACGACCTTATAGATAAAAATTATTCCAGCACTTTCTGGTTCAGGGAAGTAATGGAAAAAGAAATTTATACCAGTGATATGTTTATGGGATTCAGGAAAGAACCTCATTTTATAATGGCAGTTATAAAGAAGGAAAACGGGCGGCGCTGGATATTGAGAGCCACGGTTAACACAGACGCTTTTCGTTCCCTGGTGGAGAATGTAAGGATAGGCAGGACCGGGGATGTATACATCCTGAACAGCAAGGGGATCTACCAGACCAGTCCTGGTTCCAGCGGAGAGATTCTGACCCAGGCCTCAGGATTTAATGGTGAAATTCATGATGATGTGAAATTCAGATTCCTTGAAACCCATGACAGGGATGTGAAGGTCAAAAAAATTGTCTGCGAAACCTGGCTGAAAGATCCAAGGTGGCTCCTGGTGGTGAGGGTTGGCGAAAAAGAGTTTTTTGAAGACATCCGTCATGCCAACAGGGCAACCCTTGTCTCACTCCATCTCAGCGCTTTGATCATATTAATTGTCACAGCATTTGTAACCAACCACATGGTTCAGGTTATCAAAAAAAGAGACAGCGAGCTTGAAGGTATGAACAACCAGCTCATGCAGGCAGGGAAACTGGCATCCATAGGAGAGCTTTCTGCAGGGGTTGCCCATGAGATAAACAATCCCCTTGCCATTATCATGACAGAACATCAGCTTCTTTTAGAGGCTGAGAAAAGAGCACCCATAACAGACCCTGATTTTGGGGAACAATTTGCAGGATCATTGAATCAGATAGGCACACAGGTACGTAGGTGCGCCCAGATTACAAAAAACCTTATGAAGTTCGCCCGGAGAACCAGGTCGGTCATCGAAACGATTAATATAAACGTATTCTTAAGAGAAGTGATAGATCTCATGGAAAGGGAAGCCAAATCCGATGGCATAGCGTTCAAATCTGTACTGGATGACACCATTCCGCCCATCCTGACTGATCCGTCACAGCTTCAGCAGGTGTTTTTAAATTTTATCAATAATGCAATAGATGCCCATGAAGAAAAAGGCTCCGGTACGATAACCCTGTCAACTTGTCCTGCCAAGGACAAAACCGGGATCTCCATTATAGTGGAGGATACGGGGAGCGGAATAAAAGACCAGGACATTGAAAAAATTTTTGATCCGTTTTTCACCACAAAAGCGCCGGGGCGGGGTACAGGTCTGGGCCTTTCCATCTGTTACAGTATCGTAAAGCAGCTGGGCGGCCAGATTCAGGTCGAAAGCGAGATTGGAAAAGGAACGCGCTTTACCCTGACCTTTCCCTTTAAACCGCCGGAGGATCTTATGAATAACGTATAAGACAGATGATATATGGAAAAAACCATAAAGAGTTTATAGAAACCATTAATACAGGAGGATAAATTATGATAGGAAGTAAAATTTTACTTGTGGACGATGAAGAAATATTTGCTGACAACATGGCTAAACTGCTTAACAGCAGACTTTACAAGGTCACGGCCGTTTACAACGGAGAAAGTGCCATAAAGGCCCTTGAAAGAGAGAATTTTGATGTGGTTGTCCTTGATCTGAAAATGCCTGGAATGAATGGCATCGCTACCTTAAAGGAGATCAAAAAATTGGGGCTTTTCACGGAAACACTTATCCTTACTGGCCACGGTTCCATTGACGCTGCAGTAGAAGCAATCCGCATGGGCGCATACGATTTTCTCAATAAACCCTGTGAAATTGATGATCTTGTTGAAAAAATCGAGGGTGCGGGAAGAAAAAAAGATGATGCCTGGAAAAAGGACATGGAAGAAAAACTTAAGAGAGTTGTAGAGTCGCCCTCGGATGTCTTTAAGCTGTTTGATTGATCTGTCTGGCATAAAATGCTGGAACCAGAAGAAACATTTTGTCGAATGAGAGGGTACTGAACCGAGCCGTCTTATGAAGTGTGTCAACAAAGGGCGGCCGGTTTCTACCCCTTTTAGGATCAATCAGAATCTTTTAATGTACTTTGCTATCCGGCATCGGATTCTCCAGCCGTTTGCTATAAACGGAGATTGAATTTGAAACTATTAGAAAAATTAAAAATAAAAGTAAAAAATCTAAAAAAAGAAATTATTACGCTTTATTATGCATACCAGCATCCGAGAATGCCGGTATTACCAAAAATCATTATTTTGTTTACTTTGGGATATGCTTTAAGTCCAATAGATCTTATTCCGGATTTTATTCCGATTTTTGGTTATCTGGATGATCTTTTAATTCTTCCTGTATTAATAACCCTTTCAATTAAATTGATTCCTCATGAAATTATGGAAGAATCAAGGAAAAAAGCGGAAAATCAACCATTACAACTAAAGAAAAATTGGTTTTTTGCCATAGTGTTTGTATTAATATGGATAACATTGTTGATAAGTATTGTTTTATACGGTCACTTTTTTTATATCAAAATTCAAAGACAGTGAGTCTGGAAATCAAAAAGAACAATCAAAACAATTTCTGAAAATAGTAACAACAGAATGACCAATTTATTTACGATTGGTCATTCTGTTTTGCAAGCTGTAAAAATAACTGACACTCGCCTTAAAATTGTCAGTTATTTTTACAGAATAGTTTTTTTAGCTTTTTCAATATCTTATAGCCCGCATGTTTTTGACTTGCCAACTGGCATGTATCTTGATAGTCAGAGGAACAGATAAAACATTATACAGTATAAAAAGGAAAGAACACAATGGAAGTATCTGTTGAAGATAGGAACGTATTTTACAATGTATTGAGCAGAAAAATAACGACTTTGATTTTGGTTGTTTCTTTTTTTCCCATGCTATTGACCGCAGGCATTCTTTTTTATAGATTTAACCAGACCTATACCGAGAAAATACAGGCCCACATTTCAGAACTGGTTGAAAAGCATACCCAGAATATTGATAGTTTTTTATCAGAAAAATTAGGAAATATACGGTATATGGCCAAGCATTTTGACAGCAGCCAGCAGGCCCCAAATATATTCTTGCAAAAAAATCTGAAATTATTGAAAACAGAATATGGAGATGTATTTACTGATTTGGGACTGGTTAATGAAAAGGGCATCCAATTTGCTTATGAAGGACCCTTCAAACTTGAAAATGCTGATTATTCAAGTGCGGAATGGTTTTTAAAAGCAATGGACAAACCTTTTTATATCAGTGATGTATTTGCAGGGTTAAGGGGGCATCCCCATTTTATTATTGCGGTCAAAATTAAATCCAATGGGTCTGATTATATTTTGCGGTCAACCATTAATTTCGGGGCCTTTAATTCCCTGGTGGAGAATATCCAGATCGGGAAAACCGGTTACGCCTTTCTTGTGAATAGTAAAGGTCAACTGCAGACTCAAACCAAGGTGGGAATCGAACTGGCAGGTATTGTATCAATTCCGGATCATATTAGTTTTAAAAACAGCAAAACTATTTTTACAAAAAAAAAGGATGTCTCGGGAAATAAATTTTTATATGTGACATCCATGCTGAAGAATATTGACTGGATAATGGTATTTCGCCAGGATATAAAGGATGCTTTCCATGATTTATGGAAAATACAGGTTCTCACCCTGATCATATTTATTCTATGCTGTGTTGCAATTCTTTCTGTTGCATTCATTCTGCCACGTAATATTGTAAAGCTTATTTCCAGTTCTGACAAAAAAACCGAGGTCATGAACAAACAGGTGGTGGAAAGCGGGAAACTTGCCACCATTGGTGAACTTGCCGCAGGCATTGCCCATGAAATAAATAATCCCGTTGCCATCATGGTTGAAGAGGCAGGCTGGATAGAGGATCTCCTTGAAGAAGAAGATCTAAAGGAATGTGAAAATCTTAATGAATTCACCCGGGCACTGCGCCAGATAAATACCCAGGGCAAACGGTGCAAAGAGATTACCCATAAGCTGCTCAGTTTTGCCAGAAAAACCGATTCCACTGTCAATGATGTTCAGGTCAATGATGCCATCAGGGAAATTGTTTCTCTTAGTGCTCAAATGGCCAAGTATAACAAAGTAATCATTGAAACAAAGTTGGATGAAGGGATTCCCTATATCAGAATATCTCCTTCGGAACTGCAGCAGGTGATTCTTAATTTCTTCAACAATGCCATTGACGCAATGGAAAAAACCGGAGGGACAATCAAAGTCGAAACCAAGGTCAGCCAGATTGAAAAAAATCATGTGGTGATTTCCATTGAAGATGACGGCCCTGGAATTCCTAAGGATAATCTTAACAGGATATTTGATCCGTTTTTTACAACAAAGGCAGTTGGGAAAGGTACAGGGCTCGGACTTTCCATATGTTACGGGATTATCCAGAAAATGGGCGGAAAAATCGATGTCCACAGCCATGTAGGAGTCGGAACCAAATTTCGGGTATGGATACCGTTTCAGGACAATATAATTGAAAATAAAGATGCTAAGAAAGAATTAGAAAAATAAGGAGAATAAACATGAAAAAGATTAAATTATTGCTTGTTGACGATGAAAAACCTTTTCTGGATACCATTACCAAACGTCTTGAAAAAAGAGAGTTCAATGTGTCTGCCGTTTACAGCGGAAAAGAAGCATTGGCCGAACTTGAGAACAATAAATCCATTGAGGTGATTATCCTTGATGTAAAAATGCCGGGTATGGATGGTATCGAAACCCTGGGTGAAATCAAAAAAAGATTTCCCCTTGTGGAGGTGATCATGCTGACCGGTCATGCCACAGTAGAAACAGCCATAGACGGGATGAAAGTGGGCGCATTTTATTATCTTATGAAACCTTGTGACATAGATGTACTGGTAACTAAGGTCGAGGATGCTGCGGCAAAGAAAAGAAGACATGATGAAAAAATCATGGAAGCCCGGATGAAAGAGATTACAGGCCGGATGGCTTAAGGAAAAGAGTGATGTTATGATCCAGAATACTAAAGAGGAAAATATCATCAATGTCCTGCTTGTTGATGATGAAAAAGGATATTTAAATGTCCTGTCCAACAGGCTGTCGAAGAGATCCATAAAAGCAACAAAGGCTTTCTCCGGTACTGAGGCCATACAGATTCTGCGCAAAAATGACTTTGACGTGGTGGTACTGGATTTAAAAATGGAAGACATGAATGGTATTGAAGTTTTAAAGATAATGAAAAAAATGGCGCCAGAACTACCTGTGATTTTTTTGACAGGACATGGTTCCCAGGAAGCTGCCATGGAAGGAATTTCTTTAGGTGCATTTGATTATCTGACCAAACCCTGTGAGCTTGTGGATTTAATGGATAAAATTCATGAAGCCCACAGGCATCAACAAAACTCATCAAAGGAATCCCATTCTGAATAAACAAAAATACAGATAAGAGTTGAGCTGTTAAGGAGAAGATATGTTCTATAAGACAAATGGATTTAAGCTCTGTGTTGCTTTGTTAATTGGGGTTGTCGTTTTTTTACTGCCAAGGCCGGAAGGAACACAGTTCAAAATTACAGGTGATACAGGAAAAATTCTCATGCAGAATGTGAATGAACATTTTGCTGTTGTTCCCCAAGGAAAAATAAAAACAGAGTCATATATTTTAAAGGCAAAGTCCCCTGGGTCACTTGAGGCCAGTGTGAAATTTTTAGCTCAAAAAGCAAAAAATTTAAATCTGGACACGGTTGCTGTGGATTATGTTGACGGACTTTCACCAAAGGCAAAACGATTCCTGGCGATTCTGGCGGTTCTTGTGATCTTATTTGTCATCGAGCCCATACCCCTTGAAATAACTGCGGTCTTAATCGGGGTTTCTCTGGTTATCATGCAGGTTACTGATGTAAAAAGTGCCTGGGCCCCTTATATGCACCCTGTGGTCATTTTTATCATGTGCTGTCTGATTTTTGCCATTTCCCTTGACAAGGCCGGTATAACCAAGCGGCTGGGGTATTATATTATCAAAAAAGCCGGGAACAGTATTACCCGGTTTACCTTTATTATTGCCATAGGTCTAGGGCTTGCCTCATCTTTTATGCATGATGCTGCAGCCTGTGCCATAGGGATTGTGACAATGCTGCCCCTGATGCGGGCGGCCGGCATTGAACCCCATACCAATACGGCCAAGTTCATGATGCTGTCCTTACCCTTTGCCTGCTCCAGCGGCGGCATGGGAAGCCTGATCGGAGGCGGGCGCTGCATGGTATCGGCTGCTTTTTTAAAAGAATTTACAGGGATTGAGATCACCTTTTTTGACTGGATATTATACGCCATGCCCGCGGCCCTCCTTACGACTCCCATTGCTGTATTAATTGTATACATGGTTTACAGGCCAGACCCAAGCATCAAGTTGCCGGATTTTGATGAAGATCTGGGGCCCATGACAAGTCTTGAGAAAAAAACCCTAACAATTATTGGCCTTTCATTTGTACTCTGGCTGACCAAGGGGCTCCATGGCATTGATTATTCTGTCACTGGTATGCTGGGGGTGGCGGCCCTGGTATTGTACAAGGTATTAAAGTGGAGAGATATTAATGACAACCTGGAATGGGGAACGGCCCTGTTCATATTTGGCGGCGGAATTTCTCTGGGTCTTGCCATGGGATATTCCGGGGCAGCAGATTATTTTGCCAATTTGTTCTTTCCTTTGATTCAGGGAAAAGGCTGGCTGGTTCTTTTTATCGGCGTGGGTGTTTTCGGGGCTTTGGTGACAAATGCCATGGCCAATGTTGCAGCCGCTGCCTTGATTCTCCCCATTGTTATCCCCATGGCTCAGCTTGAAGGGGTTGACCCGAGGATTCTGGCACTTTGCCTTGGCATGGCCACATCCTTTGCCATGCTCCTTGTCATTGGTTGCCCTCCCAATGCCATTGCATACAGTTACCGGTATTTTAAATCGTCAGACCTGACAAAGGTCGGGCTGGTGGCCACGCCGATTTTGCTGACAGTATTAGTGGTTGTTGCAGCTGTGTGGTGGAAAATACTGGGCTTAATTTAGGGGAAATATTGGCATGAACAAACTCCATGATGATAATGTACGTCTTCTTCTGGTGGATGATGAAGAAGGGTTCAGAACGGCAATAGCCAGAAGACTTGGGAAAAGGGGGTTTGACCCGGTACATGCTTCAACCGGAGAAGAATGCCTGGACATCCTTGAAAAAGAGTCCATTGATGTGGTGGTTCTGGATGTTAAAATGCCGGGGATGAGTGGCATTGATACCTTAAAAGCCATAAAGCTGCGGCATGAAAAGACCCAGGTGATTCTTTTAACGGGCAATGTTGCAGTTTCTGACGGCATCGAAGGAATAAAATCAGGAGCCTTTGACTATCTGACAAAACCTGTAGAGATTGATCACCTGGTAAATAAAATCAAGCAGGCTTTTGAAATAATCCGGCTGGAAGAAGAAAAACAAAAAGAACTTGAATACCGGGAAAAGCTGGAAAAAAAAATGATTGATACAGAACGTCTTGCATCTCTTGGTACCTTGTCCACGGGCATTGCCCATGAAATCAATAATCCTCTGGCCATCATCAATGAATCCGCCGGTTTCATGAAACAAGTCATAAGTTCTACGGAAATGTCCCTGTTTTCCCAGAAAGATGCATTGATGATGGGGATAGAAAAAATTGAAAACAGCATAAAAAGAGCCAGTAAGATTACCCACCAGCTTCTGGGTCATGTAAAAAAACCGGAATTACAATTTTCCGAAGTTAACCTGAAGGCATTGCTGTATGAAACTTTTGGCCTGCTGAAAAGAGAAATAAAAGATAAACAAATAAACATTAACTGGGAAATTGATCGGAAAAAAAATATTGTCTGGAGTGATCCCTATCAGCTTCGTCAGGTTTTGATGAATCTTTTGAGCAATGCTGTTCATGCCTTGAGTGAAAATGGTTCCATTACCCTGTCCAGCAGTGAAACCAATGAGGATATCCTTCTTGAAATTAAAGACAATGGGATTGGAATACCCAAGGAAAATCTGGGGAAGATATTTGATCCGTTTTTTACCACCAAATCCTTTGATGAAGGAACCGGCCTGGGGCTGTTTGTAGTTCATAAGATTATTGCAGACCTCAACGGTAAAATTGATGTCTCAAGCAGGGTGGGTGAGGGGACCAGCTTTTATATCAGGCTGCCGAAATACGATGAATCAAACAGATAATGCCATACCTTTGATAATATATTATAAAGAAAGGAGTGAAATCCCATGATAAAAATACCAGCCAGAGTCCTGATAGTTGATGATGAAAAAGATTTTGTTTAAATGTTTTCCCTGCGGCTGCAGGCCCAGGGGGAAAAAGTGTCTACGGCCCATAGCGGCAAGGAAGCATTAAAGGTATTGGGACAGGCGACCATTGATGTGGTTATTCTGGACATCAGGATGCCGGGCATGGACGGAATTGACACATTAAAACAGATAAAAAGTCTTTATCCAATTGTCGAAGTTATCTTACTGACCGGGCACGGCTCTACTGAAACTGCCGTGGAGGGAATGAAACTGGGTGCCTTTGATTATTTGATGAAACCGGCTGATTTTGAAGATATTAAAATCAAGCTTGAAAACGCCAGAAAGAGAAAAGATGAACAGGAAGAAAGAATCCGCAAGGCTGAAGTCAGATTGCTTTTAAGAAGAAGTGGAGATTATTAATAAAACTAAATACCTATCAACTAACGGAGGATATAAATGAAATCAATTCTGGTAAAAGATTTAATGGTTCCGCTTTCAGAGTATGCCACTGTGGATGAGGATGCCACAGTGGCAGAGGCAATTGATGCCCTTGAAAAGGCCCAGGAACAATTTGATAAGACTAAATACAGGCATCGGGCGATCCTGGTGTGCGAAAAAAAAACCAATAAGGTCATCGGTAAAATCAGACAACTGGATGTGATAAGGTCCCTGGAACCCAAATACGACTTGTTTGTGGAAGAAAAATCATTTCCCAGGGTAGGTATGTCGCATTTTGGTTTTTCCCCTAAATTCATGAAAAATATTCTGGATCAATATCAATTATGGTATGAACCATTACAAGATATCTTCGGCAAGGCAGGAAAACAAAAAGTAAAAGATGTCATCCACAAGCCCACGGCAGGGGAGTATGTTAAAGAAGATGCAAATTTAGGGGAGGCCATCCACCAGCTCATCATGGGGCATCATCAATCTCTTTTAGTGACAAAAAAGGAAGATATTGTTGGAATTTTAAGATTGACCGATGTTTTTAAAGAAATTTGTATTGATAGAAGAAAAATGAATCAACCTTAAACAGGTAAAAAAAAGCAGGCACCTTTAGATGATGGAAAAATTTACAATTCAGCTTAGTCTTAAAAACAGGGTCTACCTTGTCAATGCCATTCTTTTGTGCATCACTGTGATTGGTGCTGTACTCATGATCTGGTATACCTATAAGACTGAAAGAATATTCAATGATATTATTGATAAAAATATTGTTATTTATCAATCAGCCGAGGCCTTGGGTACATCCCTTGTCAACCAGAAAGGATTTGTATCCTATTATCTTTTGGACGGCGATCCTGCCTGGATTGAAGAGTGCAACAAATACAGACAGCTTTTTGATAAACACCTTGTAATGGTGAGGTCACTTGTGCAGGAACAATGGGAAAAAAAATCCATTTACCAGATTGAATCCAGATATAAGGATTATGTTACAAATAAAAATATTATCATTGATCTGTATAAATCAGGTCAATATGATAAAGGTTCTGTCCTTCATAAGGATTTAAGACAAGATTTTTTTAAAATTATAGAGTTATGTGAACAATTTAAATCTTTTCATAAAAACAAGATTTCCGATGCAATCAAAATAAGTCAGATAGAATCCAATCAGCTCAGATATATTGCTATTCTGGCAATTATTACAGTTGTTGTCCTGAGCCTTTTGATAAATTATATTTTTGCCCGCCATATATTGGAACCCATTCGAAAACTGGCAGAAGAGGCAGACACGATGGGTGGCCAGAAATCTTATTCAAATGAAGTTTCCGCATTAAAACAAAGCGTTCATGGCCTGATTGAAAATGCAGAGCAGGCACATCAGGAATTAAAGCAAAGCCGGGAAAGTCTGATGTTGTCCGAAAAAATGGCATTATTAGGCAAACTGGCTGCCGGAACAGCGCACAGTATCCGCAATCCATTGACTTCGGTAAAAATGAGACTTTTTTCATTGAACCGGTCCTGTAATTTTACAAAGTATCAAAGTGAAGATTTCAACGTTATCTCAGCCGAAATAAAGCAGATAATAAAATTGTTGAAAATTTTCTGGAATTTTCCCGCCCGCCTAAACTGAAGATGAAAAAAATGAGCCCATCACTTGTTGTGGACAGTGCCCTGCATCTTCTGGAACAGCGGTTGAAATCCTATCATGTAACCACACGGGTGATTCGTCATGGTTTGCTCGGGGATACATTAATAGACCCTGAACAGCTCAAGGAAGTAATAGTTAATATCATTGTCAATGCCTGTGAAGCAATGGACAAGAGCGGCCTTATCATTATCCATGAAGAAGAAACTCATGTGGAACCGTTAAAGAAAGTAAATGTGATCCGGATAATAGATGATGGTGCAGGAATCTCACAGGAAGTCAAAGAACAGATCTTTAATCCTTTTTTCACCACCAAGGATGAGGGAACCGGCCTTGGCTTGAGTATTGCCTTTAATATCATAAATGAACATGGGGGATGGCTGGATGTGGCAAGTGAACAAGGCCAGGGCGCATCATTTGTTATCACACTCCCCATAAAGGATTCCTAATATGCATACGATTTTGGTTGTTGATGATGATGATCAGTTAAGAATCAGTTTCTGCAAGCTTTTAAAAGAAGAAAACTATGCAGTGATCAGTGCTGCTTCCGGTGAAGCCGGTGTTGATATTGTTGAACAGAATCCCCTGGATCTGGTTATCCTGGATATGCGGTTGCCCGGAATAAACGGAATGGAAACTTTTAAACGCATCAAGAAAATTGATTCAAAACTGCCGGTGATCATTGTCACAGCTTATGGAACCACCCAGATTGCCATAGAAGCCACCAAAATGGGGGCTTATGATTATGTCCTCAAGCCATTTGATGTGCCGGAGATGTTAAATCTGATCGAACAGGCCATCGAGGCTGGATATTTTATGAGATCACCGGTTAAAGTGGATGCATCGCCGGATAAACAGTCCGGAGATGCCATTATCGGTCAAAGCAGGCTCATGCAGAATGTTTATAAATCAATCGGCCGGGTCTCTCAAACGGATGCAAGCGTTTTAATCCTTGGCGAATCCGGGACTGGAAAAGAATTGGTGGCAAGGGCAATTTACCAGCATGGTATTCGTTCGGACAAGGCCTTTTTGATCATTAATTGCGTGGCCATACCTGAAAATCTTCTTGAGAGTGAATTGTTTGGTTATGAAAAAGGTGCATTTACAGGAGCTTTCCAGCGTCATATCGGAAAAATTGAACAGGCAAACGGGGGTACCGTGTTTCTGGATGAAATCGGGGATATGCCCTTAAATATACAGGCCAAAATTTTAAGATTACTCCAGGAAAAAAATATTGAAAGACTGGGAGGGGAAGAAACCATTCCGGTTGATGTCAGGATTATTGCAGCCACCAATAAAAATCTGGAGCAGGCGATTAAAGAAGAAAAATTCCGGGAAGATTTATATTTTCGTTTAAAAGTGGTTACCCTGGAGCTTCCTCCATTAAGAGACCGGCGAGACGATATCACAAGTTTGATCTCTTATTATATGGTTAAATTTTCCAATGAATTAAAGGTGGATAATCCCGGGATTCAAAAAGAAGCTCTAAATCGACTAAATCAGTATGACTGGCCGGGAAATGTAAGAGAGCTGTCCAATCTGATTCACAAAGTTCTTATTTTCAACAGAGGCGCCCCGATTTCCATCACAGACCTGGAACAGGTTATAAACAAAAAAGAAAAAAAGAAATTCATCGAGGAAATTGAATTAAATGATATTCAGGCCTGGGTCAGGCAATTATTATCCAACAAATCTGAAAATTATAATTTTGACGATTTCATAGACATAGTTTCAAATATTGTAGTTTCCGAAGCTTTGAAAATAACCAATGGAAACCGATCCCAGGCAGCT
>JAHJDU010000288.1 GCA_018812385.1 Pseudomonadota bacterium | reverse complement strand
GGGTTGTTATGGGACATGGCTATAATTCCTAAAAACCGTAAAAAAAAATCATTATAGATATGATTCAAAAAAAAATACTATTTATCCATCCCCTTGGTTACAATCCTGTGAATGCAAAAACAGATATCTCCAGAAAAGCTAACATTATGCCTCCTCTCGGGCTTGCCAGCATTGCAGCATACCTGGATCAATTTCAAATCAACTCCCACATCATTGACTGTTATGCTGACCCTGAATCAGATGAGTTGATCGTAAAATATCTGGAAAACGAGGCCCCTGCTTTTATCGGTTTTTCATGCACAACATCCAGTTTTCTTGACGGGATAAGGATTGCCGAATATGAAAAATTATCAGGTTACCCCTCAAGTTACAAACTTCCCATATTTAATTATCCCAAAGTTCCCAATGCAAGTTGTATATCCAGCAGGGGGTGCCCTTATTCCTGCAGTTATTGTGATAGATCGGTTTTCAGAAAAAGCTTCAGATATAATTCTGCCAGATACCTGTACAATCACTTGAAATATTTAAAAGATAATTTCAATATCAGGCATATCAATTTTTATGACGATCAGTTTACTTTTAATCGCCGCCGGGTGGAAGAGTTTGCCAGGCTGATGATTCAAAATCCGTTGAAAATCACCTTTAACTGCGCTGCAAGAGCTGAACACCTTGATTTTGAGCTGCTCAAACTCATGAAAGCTGCAGGTTGCTGGATGATCAGCCTGGCCAAATTCACTCCCTTTCCTGGTTCACCCATATATAGCAAAATCAAAGAACAAGGCGAAAAGATTGGGACATTTACTGAAGATTGGGAAAAAATGGACTGCATGCAGTTCCTCTTTATTCCCAAAGGCCTCACAAAACAAAAAATGGAGGTTCTTTTTATTGATTTTTACAAATCCCATTTCAAGCGGACAACAGTTCTGATAGGCTATATGTCAATGATCTGGCGATCGCCGGATAGCTGGATAAGATTTATTAAAGACATTGCCAGTTTTTTAAAATTTGCTTTCACAAATAAACGGATGTAAAAATCTGTGATTAAAAGAAATAATTTGAAAACCAATGAAGATCAAAGCCCCTGGGGGCTTGTTTTAATCCTGTTCGGAGCTGGGATTCTGTCTGCCTTCCAGGTCGGCAAGGTGCCCCCTGTCTTGTCAGATATCAGGTCAGATCTTGGGATCAGCTTGTCATTTTATCTTTTTGCCTTTCTTAAGGTTAAAAATATATTGCCGCTAAAGATCAGAAATGCCCCTATCCATCCAGAAACAGAAAGGGCAGGGTCCATTGCAATGACAGGGCCTAACACAGCGGCCAGCAAAATTCGTGTTGAAGAGATAATACCCCCTTCAATGGCCGTCACATATTTAAACCCGATGGTAATCAGATATTGGCCGACAATACCTGAGACGGAACAGAAAAAAAGATATTTCAAGTCTAATAGTTGAGGCATATTGATCTTATTAAAAAATGCGATATATATCAGTACAGAACCAAGACCAAACAAAAAAAACAGGGTGGTCTCGGTATCATTCACCTGCCTTGAAAGGTTAAGATACATCATGGAAATCGCTGCACTGATCCCTGATGCCAGCGCCCATAAAGAATTAAGATGAAAATTCATTTTTCCCGGTGCAAGAATCAGCCAGACCCCTGCAAATGCGATGGTAACAACAATAATTGCAATCGCATCCCGCTGTTCCTTTAAAAACATCCATGAAAAAATTGCGATAAATAATGGATAGGTCATATTTAAAATATTGGCCTGGGCTACAGATGTTAAATCCACACCTTTAAAAAAACAATATACTGCAACACAATTGGCAACCGTCCTGCCAACGAGATATCCTTTCTTTTCTGCTTTAATTTTTTTCTTTTTAAGGGCCATCAGGATCAAGACACTGATAAATCCCAATAAAAATCTTGCGAACACGAAAAGTGCCGGATCAATATGTAATCCTTTGATCTTGGCCCACTTGATAACAACTGTGGCCAGGTAAAAAAAGAAAGCAGAGCCGAAAATACAAATGCATCCCAGCAATACCTTTATGTCAAACTGAATTTTCAAAATTAAATTTTCCTATTGTGGTTAAACTGGAGAAGAGGAGACTTCTTGATAAGGAGGGGATAAAATATTTTCCTAGGAAAAATCATCACCCGGATTCTTGTTTTCCCAGATAATATTATCAAGGATTTTCTTAAAATAGGGGGTGATATTCTCAAATTGTATGGCAATTCCATTTTCTTCCACCCTGACTATCATTCCTTGAAGCTTGAAGGATTTATCAGCCCCTGGAACGGAAAAAACAACCTTCACCATTTTCTCAGGTTCAAATTTCCCAGTGGTGTTGATGTAAAGACCACTGGCACTGATATCAATGGTATCGGTCTGAATAACCCTGTTACCAAGCCCCACATCAATATCTGATTTGGCTTTTAGACGTTGATATTCCCTTTGTTTGCCGACTTGCCAGGTATTAAGGATTTCAAGAATCTCTTTTTGCTGACCATGGGTAAGATTGCGAACTCTTTTTATAATTTCATCCAGCATTTTCCTATAATTCCCGTTCTTGGTTTATAGCCGCTATTCTGTATTAAAATACCTGTTTTCTATAAACCATTTCAAGCTGTTTAACAACCCAAATCCCCTGGATTATTTTTTTTATTTCATTTATCCTGTTTATGATTTATTATCAGTCAGATACTTTGAATTTAAAATTACCAGGGCAATTACATGTAATAAAAAGAAGGAGAAAATATGGAGATTAACATGGAAAAAATCATAGAGGCGATAACCCTGTGGACTACCACCTATTCAATTAAAATAGTGGCTGCCATACTCATTTTTATTATTGGAAAATGGCTGTCCCGCAAGGTAACAAACCTTTTGACAAAACTTCTGGAAAAAAACAAAATTGATGCAACACTGGTTAAATTTTTAGACAGTATTGTGTACTACATACTTTTAATCGTTGTGCTTATTGCTGCAGCAGGCAAACTCGGCATAAACACCACGTCTTTTCTCACCATTGTGGGAGCGGCAGGTCTTGCTATCGGTCTTGCACTCAAGGATTCCCTTTCAAATTTTGCATCAGGATTCATGCTGATAATGTTCCGTCCTTACAAAATCGGGAACTTTGTGAAAGTGGGCGGTGTCTCAGGAACTGTTAAGTCGATCGATATTTTTAATACTACCCTTCATACACCAGACAACCAGAAGGTGATTGTACCCAATTCAAAAATTACGAGCGATGTCATCACCAATGTCACTGCCAACGAAACCCGCCGTGTTGATCTGGTTATCGGTATCAGTTATGACGATGATATTGCAAAGGCAAAAAATATCCTTGAAAACATCATAAAAGATGAAAAAAGAATCCTTGAAAACCCGCCAACCACGATTGCCGTCTCAGAGCTTGCCAACAGCAGTGTTAATTTTGTGGTCCGGCCCTGGGTAAAAACCGAAGAATACTGGGATGTTTATTTTGCTTTGATGGAAAAAATCAAACTCACTTTTGACAAGGAAGGAATCCATATCCCTTATCCCCAGCAGGATGTTCATCTTTTTTCAGAACAAAAAATAACGTAGAAAGGCCTGTAAAAACAATCTACTTAAAGGATTATAGATTTTGATCAGATGCAATGCTTCCATCCCGGACATTTTCACCATTTTCATATCCATCAGAACAATATCACATGAAAAATTGCGATTAATGTAACTTTGAGGTTAAAGGGCAAATGACAACAGTTTCTAAATATTTATTCATTTCATCCTGGCTGATGATGACAACCGGACGTATTTTTTTAATTTCACTTCCTATTGAAGGATTGAGATCAGCGAAGTATATTTCATATTGAATGTTCAGATGAACTTTATGGCAAGGAAGACTGGTATATAGAAATGAAAAACGAGGAAAGGCTGAAAGAATAATGGTTATAGTCCTTGCTCTTCCAGCTCTTTAAAAATTTTAAATATCATTTGACGCAATGTTTTACCTGGGGTATATATAGCTATATCTGTCCACATTAAATAGAGGTGTGCATATGCGAACTATACAAATGACCCTAGATGACAACTTGGTTCAGTCTGTCGACAAGGTGGTCAAAGAACTCAAAACGACACGATCTGCTTTCACACGTAATGCTTTACGAGATGCAATTAATAATTTTAGTATTAGCCGTCTTGAAGAAAAGCACAGGAGGGGATATGAGTTGCATCCTGTGAATAAGGAAGAGTTCGACGTGTGGGAAGAGGAACAGAATTGGGGGAATGAATGAAGAAAGGAGAGATCAGATGGTATAACTTTAAAGCGCCCGACAAGAAACGTCCCGTGTTGATTTTGACCCGCAACTCCATTTTGGAATACCTTGGAGAAGTTACTATTGCACCGATCACATCAACAATCAGAGATATAGCAAGCGAAGTCTTTTTGTCGAAAATTGATGGTATGCCAAGAGATTGCACCATCAATTTTGATCATATCCAGACAGTCTCAAAAGGGAAACTGGGTTCACTCATTACGACTCTTTCCCCGCAAAAAAAAGAACAAGTGCGCCAAGCAGTTTTATTTGCATTAGGTTTATAAATAGGAACAAAGACAGCGGAGAGATAACAATCGCATTCACTACGGGATAGCCAACCCGGTCGTCAAAACCGTTTAACAATTAAAAAAAAAGAAAAAACATGGAAAAAGACAAGTTTGAATTTGACAAAGAGATCCTTGCCTTACGGTCCCGAATTGATGAAATTGATTGGCAGATACTTTCCCTTCTTGCCCAGCGACAGGCCCAGGTTGAAAAGGTAGTCAAATTTAAAAAAAAACACAATGTCCCGGTGTACCATCCTGCGAGAGAAGAAGACCTGATTTCAAAACTTCGGGTACAGGCTGCCAAAGCAAATCTGGACCCGGATTTTATGGAAGACCTTTATCGGTTAATTTTAAAGCAGTCCCGTGTAAAGCAGATAGACCAAATGCAAGGTAAAGGTGTCCGGCCGGACACCAGGGTTTTAATCATCGGGGGTGACGGCCAGATGGGGCAGTTTTTTGCTTCACTCTTTCACAAATCCGGTTATGAGGTCAGGATCCTTGAAAAAAAGGATTGGAACAAAGTAAAACAGCTTTGCGAAAATATTGATCTTGCCCTTCTCTGCGTTCCCATTGAAAAAACCTGCGATATTATTGAAGAGATTGCCCCATTTCTTGGACCTAATACCATTCTTGCCGACCTGACCAGCATAAAAGCCAAGCCATTGGAAAAAATGCTGGATGCCCATCCAGGACCTGTGACAGGGCTTCACCCTTTATTTGGTCCTGATTCAGGCTCTCTTGACAAACAGATCGTTATTGTTACCCCGGGAAGAGACTCAGATCGCTGCCAGTGGCTGGTGGACCAGATGACCCTCTGGGGTGCTGTTATTGTTCCGTGCAGTGCAAAAGAGCATGATGAAATAATGGAAATTGTCCAGGCTTTGCG
>JAHJDU010000287.1 GCA_018812385.1 Pseudomonadota bacterium | reverse complement strand
GAATAAAAAACATTGATCTTGATAATTTAGTGGGTTGATGATATTAATTTGTGTTTGTAAAAGTGATAATATTTAGTGTGGCACATACTTGGAAGATGAGCACGGATGAAGCAGATCATAGCACTTTTTTTTATAATTTATCGTCATAGTACTTTATTAAAAGGATTTGTTGTCAAAGATATCAAAGGACGGTTTGCCGGTACCTTTGCAGGGCTTCTCTGGACTTTTCTGGCGCCGATTTCAAGGATTCTGGCCTACTTTTTTGTTTTTTCTCTGGTATTGAGAGTGACGGTCACAATTGAAGAAACCGGTACAGATAAATTTGTGATTTTTTTCCTGTGCGGTTTTTTCCCCTGGACCATTTTTGCTGAAAGTCTGGGCAAAGCTGTCAGGATTCTCATCACTGAATCCCGGATTATTACCAAAGTTGTTTTTCCGGTTGAACTTTTACCGGTCAGCGTAGTGATTTCCAATTTTATAATTAATGGTATCGGGTTTGGGCTTTTTCTTGTTTACCTCGGGTTTAATGGATATTTCAATCCCACCTGGTTTCTTATTCCCCTGTTCTTAATTTTTGAACTGCTGTTTGTTCTTGGCCTGTCCTTTTTTTTATCAGCCATGTGTGTGTTTATCAGGGATCTTGGAGAATTGTTCAATATTGTTATTATGCTCTGGTTTTTTGGCACCCCCGTTATATATCCTGCCTCGCGGGTGCCTGAATCAATGGCCTTTATTTTCAACTTAAATCCCATGGCCAGTGTGGTGGATGTTTTCAGGAGCAGTATCTTGCTGGGTCGAGTGGAAATGGGTCCATTAATTGCCATGGCAGTTTTTTCTCTTATATCATATTGTATTGGTGCCTGGTTTTTTATCCGTTCAAAAGCTGCTTTTGGAGATGTGCTATAAGTGAAAATAAGTTATGAAGCCCGGTTTGTGCCCTATAAAGCCTGCAGTCAGGCAGGGAAGGGGACTGCCCTGGTTTTTGCACCCCATTCAGATGATGAGGTCATTGGGTGCGGCGGCACCATAATAAAACATGTGGATAACAATGAACCTGTCCATGTTGTTATTGTCACAGATGGCCGGTTGGGAGATCCTGGACTGGCAAATAAAATCCGTCAGGGAACCGGGTCTGAAACCGAGGTGAAAAATTATATCCTGACCAGGCAGGAGGAGAGCAGAAAAGCCGGTGATATCCTGGGATATGGGAAACCCTTGTTTTGGGAAATTCCAGACAGGGAACTTGCATGTGATGAAAAACTGGTAAAAAAGGTGATTGGGGCAATAAATCAATTCAAGCCCAATGCTGTTTATTCTCCTTCCATCTATGAGATGCATCCGGATCACAGAACCCTGGCCATGATTGTTCTTGAATCGATTCGTCGTCTGGAGATAAAACCAGATCTTTTTATGTATGAAATCGGACGTCCCATGCCAAGCCCTGATATACTTGTTGACATCACAGGCCAATGGGATAAAAAACTGGCTGCCATCAGGTGTTTTGAAAGCCAGCTAAACGTCTGTCCTTTTCATGAATATACATTCTCATTAAATCGATTCCGGACCTTTACCTTACCTGCGGATGTAAAAATGGCAGAAGCCTATCTGGTGATCCGCAGTCATGATTTCAATAACCGGATCAAGGATATTTTGATGGACGAGTTGCGGGACAGGGAAAAAGAACAAACAGGTAAATCCAATGTTCAGGGTTAATGTTCAAAATGTTCATAAGGCGTATAAAATTTATGAAAAACCCCATGACAGGCTTCTGGAGGCCTTGCTAAGAAAGCCAAGGCACACGGTATTCAAAGCACTGGAGGACATTTCTTTTTATCTGGGGATTGGTCAGTCATTGGGAGTGATCGGGGATAATGGTGCTGGAAAATCAACTCTGCTTAAGCTTCTTGCAGGAACAGTCCGACCCACTGCCGGAGCCATTGAGATCAATGGAAGGGTTGCTGCATTGCTGGAACTGGGTGCCGGGTTCCACCCTGAGTTTACTGGTCGTCAGAACATTCATTTGAACGCTTCATTGCTTGGAATTCCTGAGCTTGAGATCCGGGAAAAGGAACATGAAATCATTAAATTTGCCGAATTGGAGACATTTATTGACAGGCCGGTCAGAACCTATTCCTCAGGAATGCATGTCAGACTTGCCTTTTCCATTGCCACAACAGTGGAACCGGATATCCTGATCATTGATGAAGCACTTGCAGTGGGGGATATGGCTTTTAAGAGAAAATGTGTCCAAAGGATGAACCGGTTCAAAGAACAGGGCAAGACAATGCTTTTCTGCAGCCATTCCATGTATCATGTACAGGAGTTATGTGACAAGGTGATCTGGCTTGAAAATGGGAAAATCAGAAAGGCCGGGACCTGTGATGAAGTGGTGGGAATGTATGAGGATTTATGCAATAGAAGAAAAGATAAAATTGAGGATGTAGAAACGATTCATCCCGTTGAAGAGGTGCTGGAACAAGATTGCCGGATTCTGTCCTTTACTGCAAAATCAGTTAATGGAAAAGGTATTGATCTCCTTCGTCTGAATACCCGGGAGCCTATTGCTTTGGAAATGGAAATAAAGGTATTGGCAGACGGGGTCTGTCCCGGTTTCGGGTTTGCAGTGATGAAAAACGGGGAAGAAATACTCGGTGCCGGTATTACACAGCATGACGGTGTGAAGTATGGCCCCTATTCAAAGGGGCAGACTTTTGTTGTCCGGTATATCATGGATTCCATCCCTTTGAGGGTTGGCAGTTTTTTATTGCTGGGAGCTGTTGCCGATGAATCAGGGTTATTATGGTATGATAAAAAATATCTAGGGCCTTTCACCATTGCCGCAGGAAAAGGGGTTGGAATGATTTCTCTCAACGGTTCATGGGAAAAATAATATGTAACTATTCAGCTCTTATGTTTGAAACCACCCTATCCGATGGATATTCTTGTTCGATGCTAAACGCTTAACCTCCTGCAAATATCCATCAGACAGGGCTTTGAGATAACGTCTTTTAACGGGCTAAACAATTACAATAATATAAACTCATAAAGGAAAGTTTATGCATATTCCATCCAGTATTATTCTTGAGGTCAGTGCATTGTGTAATGTGTCGTGTCTGGGGTGTGCCCTGCATGGACCTGATGGTTTTGTTGTGCGGCCTTTTGGAAATATGAAAAGAGAAACCTGGGAACCTGTGATCAGAGAAATCGGATCATGGGATAAAAAGGTTTGTGTGTCTGCCCATGGCGGTGGTGAACCGCTTATGAATCCGGATTTAAGGGATATTTTAAGCCTGGCCAAGTCCTTTCCCAATATTGAAGTCGGATTTTTAACCAATGGCATGCTGATGGATGAATCCTGGGCTGAATTTGTCATCAGTGCGGGCCTTGACTGGATTGCATTCAGTATTGACGGGGTAACACCTGAAACCCATGATAAGATAAGATGGAAATCAGATCTTGTTAAAGTTGAGAAGAATCTGGAAATGCTTTTAACCCTTAAAAAGAAAAAACAAAGCATGGTGCCAAAGGTGAAACTCAATATGGTCGCCTATGACGCGATCATGGACCAGAAGGATGCTTTTGTGGAAAAATGGATCAACAAGGTGGATGGGGTCATGGTGTCACATTACAGAAATCCGCCTGAAAGTAAACGCTGGCCCAATGTCCCGGCAGAGAGAAAACCGTGCAGTCTTTTATGGTCCCAGGCCGTTGTTGCATGGGACGGGCGCCTCGGGTTGTGCTGTGAAGATTTTAATATTGATCATTCCCCGGGCAGAGTCGGAAAGGACGCAGGTCTGCTGGAATTATGGAATGGTCCTGAATTGTCAAATTTAAGAACACTTCACAAAAATGGACAATATGAAAACCACCCCATGTGCATTGAATGTGATACCTGGGCAGAGGATTATGCCAGAGAAACCCTGAAGAATAAAAAGGGATACAATGTGACAGATTCGCCTTCTCAAACCGCGTACTCAAAATAAGTAAGTAAAAAGGAACAAATATTGAAAGTTTTGTTTTATTATCCTGCAGTAACACCCCGGACAGATTTTCCAACCTGGGAACCGCTTCAAATTTTATATCTCGCAAGGATGATGAGAGATAAGGATATAGATGTAGAGATCATTGACGGAAGAATTACCAGCACCCATGAAGAATTGAAGACGCGTTTTTTAGAAGCAATAGACAATAGTACAATCTGCCTGGGAATAACATCATTGACCTGTTATCAGATGATTGATGCCGTCAGGGCAATGAATCTTGTTAAATCATTATTTCCGAATTTACCCATTGTTTTCGGCGGATGGCATGCCAGCATTTTTTCTGAAGAAATCATAAAAATGAACCAGGTTGATATTGTTGTTGCAGGCCAGGGAGAAAATTCATTTCTTGAGGTTGTTCAAAGATTATCATTAAAAGAATCCTTGAGCGGGATCAAGGGGATTCTATGGAAAAGCTCCAGCCGTATTGTTAAAGAAAAAGAAAGGGAACTGGAATCTTTGGATGCCATGCCAAACCTTTTGTCTGATGAATTTAAACTTCTTGATCTTAAATATTACCAATGCAACAAAATTATGTATTATATGTCAAGTGTTGGATGTCCATATTCCTGTAATTATTGTTGTGTTGGTGCAGATTCCAAAAAGAAATGGATTGGATTATCATCAGAAAATGTCATTTTTGAAATAGAAAATTTATGGAACACCTTTAAATTCAAGGAATTAATTTTTTGGGATAATGTATTTTTTATCAATAAAAAACGGGTTGAAGGTATTTGCCATGGATTGATTCAAAAGAAAATTGATATTGCATGGTCTGCCCATGGCAGAATTAATGAGGTGATTTCATGGGACGATACATTTATTGAATTACTCAGAAAAAGTGGTTGCAAATCGATTTTTATCGGGGTTGAATCAGGCAGTCAAAATATTCTTGACAGGTTGAATAAGGGTATAAAAGCCAGGGATGTCATTCCTGCCTTAAAAAAATTAAGAAAATATGGAATAGGGGTTGCCGTTAACTATATGGTTGGATTGCCGGGAGAAACCCATAATGATATAAAGCAGACAATTGGTTCTATAATGGGCGGGCTGAAATTATACGGGTTTGATCTTAATCTTTTCCAGGTATTTATTTATAAGTTTGTCCCATTTCCAAAAACCGAAGTTTACAGGCAGTTAGATCACTTAACATATTCTGATTTGCCTTCTGATTCCACAGAATGGGCAAAGTATATTCATTATAAAGTAAACGATGGTATGGAACCATGGGAAAAAGAAAATAGCAATTCTTTGTTTGCTTCTTCCGTATTTTTTCTGTGGAAAGGGTATTTGACTAAAAAACCGCCTGAATCATTTAAGCAGAGAGTGTTGATGAAAATAGCCAGATCAAGGCTTTCAACAGGTTTCTACAGGTTTCCGATTGAGTGGCATTTATGGAAATTGTTAAGGAAGAAATCTATAAATGAATAATTATCCCACGGGAGATCATGAACGTCTG
>JAHJDU010000286.1 GCA_018812385.1 Pseudomonadota bacterium | reverse complement strand
TTTGAAAAAGCTTTAAAAAATATTGGCATGGCAGATGATTTTTTGTCCATTGATTACGTCATATTTTCAACTGGTGCCGGCATCATGGAATTTCCAGGGGGCAGGGTGATATATCAAAAAGACTTGCCCTCTTATGATATTAGAGAAATCACGGACTACCTGGACCATGAAAAATTTGACTATATGGTACACAGATCCATACCTGATACCCAATATTTTTTATATAAATCCCATGGAGAAGACAACCCTGATTTTTATGCCAGGCTGGCCCTTTACAAAGAATATGCATTGCCGATTAATGACGGGCATTGCCATGAAGACTCAGCCACTGAAGTTTTGGCCATTATACCGGGCAGGGTAAATATGGATTCCCTGGAAATGATAAAAAAGGATTTATCCGGCTTCAGTGTCATCCATGCTACATCCCCGCTTGACCATAGGTCATCCTGGATAGAGATCTTTCACAAAAGTGTCTCCAAAAGCAAGGCAGCCTCCTGGCTTATTAAAAGACTTGGCTTAAGCCGCCAAAATGTTATTTCAGTGGGAAATGATTATAATGACCAGGACCTTCTGGTCTGGTCAGGAAAAGGATTTGTCGTGGAAAATGCGCCTGCCTGCATGAGGCAGGTATTTAATATAGTGTCTTCCAATAACCTGTGCGGTGTGTCAGAAGCTGTGAAAAAGGCCGGTTGGATATGATGGTTGGATATGATTTGTTCAACAGGAATCATATCCTTTTTCACCAGTCTTAAATCTGTAAGAACACCATCAAAGAGCTGAAATTAATTTTTTCATATCCCTGACGGCCTGTTCCATACCTGTCAGTATTGATCTTGCAATAATACTGTGTCCAATACTGAATTCCTTGATTTCAGAAAGTCCTTTAAAAGCCTTAATTGAATTGTAGCAGATGCCATGACCTGCGTTTACCTCAAGATTTAGTTTGGTTCCGATTTTGGCTGCATCAACGATTTTTGAAAATTCTTTTTGCTTTTGGGCAATTGTTGTTGCATCGCAAAAAGCACCCGTATGGATTTCTATCATGTCTGCATCAATTTTATGGGCAATTTGTATCTGGTCAATAGCCGGGTCAATAAAAATACAGACATCAATTCCAGCATTTTTTAAAGTTGAGACGGTTTCCCGGATATGGTTTTTATGGGTGATCAGGTCCAGTCCCCCTTCTGTGCTTATCTCTTCTTTTGTCTCAGGGACAAGGGTGACAATGTCAGGCTTGATATCCAATGCAATCCCTAACATTTCATTGGAAGCAGCCATTTCCAGGATGAGTTTGGTTTGTACGATTTTTCTTAAAAGCCTGACATCTCTTTCGTTAATATGGCGGCGGTCTCCCCTTAAATGAACGACGATTCCGTCTGCCCCTGCTGTCTCGGCAGCAATAGCCGCTGCAACTGGTTCCGGATAGGTGACTCCCCGGGCTTGTCTTAAGGTTGCCACATGATCTACATTTACAGCAAGTCGAGCCATTTGATTTTTACCTCCATATTTTAAAATACATTCAAGTCTTTATTTGGTTCCAGTTTTCTTAATAACTCAAGACTTTTTGTTTCCATTTTCCGGGCATCAGCCTGACTTGTTTCATGATCAAAGCCCATCAAATGCAGGATGCCATGGATTAGAAGCTGGGACATCCTTTCCAAAAGGGTGATGTTTGCATCATCTGCCTCTTTTTGAGCAGTTTCACAAGAAATGACAACATCTCCCAGAAGACCGGGCGTTATATCTGTAAACTGACCTTCCTGCATTGGGAATGCCAGAACATTTGTAGGCTTGTCAATTCCCCTGTATGTCTTGTTGAGCTGTTGAATTTGATTAT
This sequence comes from Pseudomonadota bacterium, assembly GCA_018812385.1. Classification (GTDB taxonomy): domain Bacteria; phylum Desulfobacterota; class Desulfobacteria; order Desulfobacterales; family Desulfobacteraceae; genus Desulfobacula. The sequence continues at coordinate 1,233 of JAHJDU010000286.1, read as the reverse complement.
TGTCCGTCATTACCAGGGATATTTCATGGGCATCACAACCCAAGGCGTTTAAGATCTGTTTTGTCTTTTGCCGGATGGTTGCCGTTGATATTTTCTTTTTTTGCTGATTGTCGATCAGTATCTTTAGATGTTCCATTTTTTTCTTTTTTTGTTTCCTGATTTTTCCCTGGGGATTTGTCCGGGTATTCTATCCGGCTGTGATAAATACTGGTTAAAATATTATTGAAACTTTTTGCAATCTGGTGGAGGTCTTTTAAGGTCAGTTCACATTCCTCCAATTGCCCGTCTGCAAAAATATCATTAATCAATTCTTTCACACGGCCCTGGATTCTTGCAGGAGTGGGCCGTTCCAGCGCACGAACAGCTGCTTCAACAACATCTGCCAGCATAACAATACCGGCTTCTCTGGTTTGAGGTTTGGGGCCAGGATATCTGAAGTCTTCTTCTTTTACAGTGTCATTGCCGCTGTTCAAGCTTTTTTGATAAAAATATTTAATCAAAGATGTGCCGTGATGTTGAACAATTCCTTCAATAATTTCATTCCCCAGTTTATATTCTTTTGCAAGGCCAACGCCCTTTTTTACATGGCCTATTAAAACAAGAGCTGACATGGAAGGAGATAGCTTGTCATGCCTGTTTTTCCCATCTGCCTGATTTTCAATAAAATATAATTTTTTATCCAGTTTTCCAACGTCATGGTAATATCCCATTACTTTTGCCTTAAGGCTGCTGACATCTATTGCAGATGCGGCCGCTTCCGCCAAAGTGGCAACAATGACACTGTGATTATACGTTCCAGGGGCTTCAATCATCAGTTTTTTAATCAGGGGCTGATCAAGATTTGAAAGTTCCAGCAGCTTTGAGTCTGTTGTATAGTCAAAGAGAAATTCAATCAGCGGGGCAAATCCGATGGTCAGGGTAGCTGCAAAAAGACCGCCACAAAAAGCCATGGCCACTTCTTTTGCCATAATAATCACATCGGGCTGGGCAAGGGAATAGAATCCAATGGAAAGGGCCATGACCCCATTGAAGATCGCGAGCTTGAAACCGGCAATGATAAAATTTTTCCTTACCTGCCGCGCTTTGATCCAATAGGCAGCCGTAATACTGGATAAAAAGAAAAAGACAAAAGCTTCAAAACTGCCTGAAAATACAAGGCTTGTCAGTATGGAGAGAATAATGGTGAAAAAAACGGCAATATCAAACCCCAAAAACAGACAGACCAGCATGGCA
>JAHJDU010000285.1 GCA_018812385.1 Pseudomonadota bacterium | reverse complement strand
GTTTATCAAACCATACGTGAACGGCTTCTATATTTGGATTATAAACCTGGGCAGATTCTAAACGAAAAAGTGCTGGCTCAAGAATTTGGGATGAGCAGGTCACCGATCAAGGATGTATTGAATCGCCTGGAATGGGATCAGCTTGTACGGGTTATCCCCAGAACAGGGAGCATGGTCACTGAGATTGAATTCAGCAAAGTGATGAATATCTACCAGGTTCGGTTTGAGATCGAAGCTTTTGAAGCCCGCCTTGCTGGAGATCAATTTTCCTCTAAGCACAGCTCAGAGTTGAAAAATTTATATGAGAACTGCACAAAACTCTTGGACAAAAAAAACTGTAAAGCTTTGACTGGAATAGATGCATCCCTCAGGGACATAATCCATGATGCAGCTGGTAATCCGGTTTTGGCAGAGGTTTCTGACAGATTATATTCGCAGACATTTCGACTTTGGTATACTGTTTTGGACAAAAGTGATTGGCGTGAAGAGGTTACCGCGGTCATTAATGAATTGGAAAAACTTTTAAATTGTTTTTCCGGTGACAATTTAAAAAAATTGGGTGAAATTCGCAGAAATCAACTTATCAGCCATTTTGAACGTCTGCGCCAAAAGTTTCTTGGAACGACAGACATCCCCATGCCTTGATACTTAAAAATATCAAGGCAACAACAAAGACGATCCTCAAAAAAACAAAGGCTTAAAGTCCCTGGTCACCGGGCCTCATGATGTCTTTGGAATACAGAATGACCTTGATAGACCTGAGTATATATCCATATGTTTCTTGCTCAGATATCGCTTCTTTCAGGGAATCGTTGATTTGCCTTCTGCACAGGATCTTAATGCAAAACGATCATTTTAAAACCTATGTTTTTTTAAGGATACTTTTTTTTTAAATGCGATGGCCTTGAAAAAGGCCATACGATTGTGGAATAATTTTAAATAACAGGGTTTAAAGATTTATTGGGGATGGTCTATTCTCTGCTGGATTTCAGCTTCAAGGGTTTCGGCTTCTGCCAGTTCTTGAAGCGATAATTTTTTAACGAGAATATTTAAGTCCTTTATCGCCAATTCATGACCTTGGGCTGCTGCTAAACTTTCCCAGACATAAGCCAGTTGATAATTTTGCGTTACTCCTGTGCCGTTAGAATACATACGTCCAAGAATAAACTGAGCCTCAGGATCTCCCTGCCCAGCTGCTTTCTTGTACCAAAAAGCTGCCTGTTCATCGTCTTTTCCAACCCCCTTACCCTTGGAGTACATTATTCCAAGATTAAACTGGGCTGCAGCATCTCCCTGGTCAGCTGCTTTTCTATACCAGTATGCAGCCTGAACATCATCCTGGGGCACACCTTTGCCGACAAGATACATATATCCAAGATTAGCTTGAGCGCTGGCTTTCCCCTTCTCAAGTGCTTTTTTGTACCAGAATGATGCCTGTTGATCATCCTGGGGCACGCCTATGCCTTTAGAATGCATAATCCCAAGATTAAACTGCGCGCTGACATTCCCCTGGTCAGCTGCTTTTTTATACCAGTATGCGGCCTGTTTATCGTCCTGAGGCACCCCTTTGCCCTTAGAATACAGAACCCCAAGAGTATACTGAGCCGCGGCATCTCCCTGTTCTGCTGCTTTTTTGTGCCAAAAGGCGGCCTGCTTATCGGTCAGGGCCAGCTCTTTTTTAGGACCCATAACCCTAAGATCTGTCAGAGCAATATCTTTTTCTTTAACAGATACTTTTTCTTTAACAGGTACTTTCCTTTTAACTGATGCTTTTTCCGCTTCCTTGAGTGGAAAAAGTTTGACGGGGATAGCCTCCTGTTCAGCTACTTTCTCCAGTTCAGCTGCCTTCTTCTGCTCAAGTGCTTTCTTTACTTCAGGTGATTTTTCCTTAAGATATGCTTTCCTCTTAACAGGCGGTTTTCCTGCTTCCTGGGATGAAAGAGTTTTCCCAGGGCCAATTACAGATTCTTTTAATATTATACTGCCCTTTGGCGCCACAGCAGAAGGGGTCTTACCAGATGTGTTTTTGTCTTTTTGCTTTGGTGGGGCCTGATAGTTGCTGAAATGGTGAACCCCATTTTCAACCCAATGATAATATTGTGCATATATCATACAGGGAAAAAAGAACAAAAAAATGAATATAATTATTTTTTTCATAACCTGTCTTTAATTCTATCAACCATTACCATTTTTTAAAAGTATGCAGCAAAATTATTTTAAAGTCTACCTGCCTGCTAACCGACCAAAAGGTTGATGTCATATTCTAAAATAATATCCATCAGCTGTTTTGGCGGTTTTTTATCTGTAATAAAAGTGTCAATCTCTTTGATACTTCCAAGCTTGACCATTGCATTTCTGCCAATCTTGGAATGATCTGCAACAAGAAAAACCTTTCTTGAATTTTCAATAATTGTTCTTGCCACATGAACTTCCCTGAAGTCAAAATCAAGCAATGTTCCATCAAGGTCAATACCACTGATTCCGATGATTCCAATATCCATTTTAAATTGTTTGATAAATTGAACAGCAGATTCTCCAGTAATCCCACCGTCTTTACTTCTTACGATGCCACCTGCAACAATGACTTCAAACCCCTCTTTTTTGCTCATAATCGCTGCAACATTGAGATTATTGGTGATGATTCTCAATTTATTATGGTCGCACAAAGCATGGGCAACATGCTCCGTTGTGGTCCCGATATTTATAAAAAGAGATGATTTATCCGGGATAATGGATGCTATAGTCTTGGCAATTCTCTTCTTTTCTTCAGAAAGCAGTTCTTTTCTATGCCAGTAGGCAACATTTTCCGCACTGGAAGAAGACCCGGCACCGCCATGATACCTTGATACATATCCTTCCTTATCCAGAAAATTAATATCTCTTCTTATGGTTTGTGGTGTGACATTATATAATTTTGCCATTTCCTCAACCGTGGCAAATCCATTTTTATTTATCACAGAAATAATATTTTTATGCCTGTTGCCAATGGCTTTTCGTGAATAATTCATTTATTTTAATAATCCGCTTAAATAAATTTATAAGTTTAATAAAGCTGCCAATATTCTACTCCAATCATTCATCTGTCGCAAACCTTAAATGTCACACCCAGTCAAAAGATCTTTCAATGGCTTTTCCCCATCTGGAATACAGATCTTCGCGTTTTTCTGGAGACATGGATGGAACCCATCTTTTCCCCTCTGACCAGTTCGCCTTTAAATCATTTATGTCATTCCAGAACCCACTGGCAAGCCCTGCAGCATAGGCTGCCCCCAATGCAGTTGTTTCAATTATCGTCGGTCGTATAATCATTACGTTGAGCATATCGGATTGAAACTGCATGAGCAATTCGTTCAATACCATTCCCCCGTCAACTTTGAGCAGGGTAAGGTCCACCATTGAATCTTTCTTCATTGCTGTGACGATATCAAGTGTCTGATACGCGTTTGCCTCAAGGACCGCTCTTGCCAGGTGGCCCTTATTTACAAATCTTGTAAGCCCTGCAATAATACCTCTTGCGTCTGATCGCCAATATGGGGCAAACAGCCCGGAAAAAGCCGGCACAAAATAAACACCGCCATTGTCATCCACTGTTTTTGCAAGCTCTTCTATTTCCCCGGCAGATTTAATAATCCCCAAATTATCCCGCATCCACTGCACCAGAGCTCCGGCAATTGCAATGGAGCCTTCAAGGCAATATACTGCTTTTTCATTGTTGATCTGATATCCCACAGTGGTAAGAAGGCCGTGCTTAGAGATAACGGGTGTGGTCCCTGTATTCATCAGCAAAAAGCATCCCGTGCCATAGGTGTTTTTCGCTTCGCCTTTGGAAAAACAGGTTTGGCCGAAAAGTGCTGCCTGTTGATCACCCAGCGCACCGCAAACAGGTATTTCTCCTTTAAAAGGGCCGTCTTTCTGTGTTCTTCCCCAGGTATTGGAGTCTATGGAAGGCTTTATATCCGGCAGTATGGATATTGGGATACCAAGGGCATCCACAAGATCTTTATCCCATTCAAGGGAATGGATATTCATCATCATGGTCCGGCTGGCATTGGAAACATCTGTAATGTGTGATCCTTTGTCTGGTCCTCCCGTCAGCCACCAGATAATCCAGGTTTCAATTGTTCCAAACAAAACATCGCCTGATAAGATATCTTTTTTTGCATCTGAAATATTGTCTAACACCCATTTTACTTTTGGCCCTGAAAAATAGGTTGCCACGGGCAGGCCCGTTTTTTCAGTGAAAAAGGCCTCCCCCGTCTGGGCCACAAGATTTTTACAGATTTCATCTGTTCTTGTACATTGCCAGACAATGGCATTATAATATGGTTTTCCCGTTTTCCGGTTCCAGACAACACTGGTCTCTCTTTGATTGGTTATCCCGATGGAATCAATGGATTCCACAGAAATTCCGGTTTTATCCATCACCTGGGCAATAACCGAACATGTATTTTTCCAGATTTCAATGGGATCATGTTCTACCCAGCCTGGTTTTGGAAAAATCTGTTTGTGCTCTTTTTGCGCAGAACCAAAGATATTGCCTTGTTTATCAAAAAGGATGAATCTGTTACTGGTTGTCCCAAGATCTATTGAACCGACATACTTTAACATAATTTTACCTCCGAATGCTTAGGGCTCGCTTAAACATTATCATTGCCTGAAGATATCACTTAAATAGACTTCTTTAAATATAAATATATCTTTTTTTTACATTTAACCAACGTCCATGCCCTTTCGGGAACAACAAATTATAAACGAGATGTGAGATATGAGATGTGAGGGAAGCAAAACAAATGGTTTTTTCTCACTACTCAAAACTCATATCTCACTACTTTCATATAAAAATCGTGCATAAAGAACGTCAAACAACATATTATTTTCATTTCATATTAGTTTTTTTCGCTTGCACAAGTTTTTAAGTCATGGTATTTGTTTTTTTGAACATGTCGACAAAGGATTTCCCAATGAATAAAACCATAGAAACAGATGTATTGGTCATCGGTGGCGGGGTGACTGGAACGGGAATCGCCAGAGATCTTTCTCTTCGCGGGCTGCAATGCATATTAATTGAAAAATCAGATTTGAACGCGGGTGCTTCAGGTGGGAATCATGGCCTTTTGCACAGTGGTGCCAGATATGTTGGTTCAGATCCAAAAGCTGCTGTTGAATGTAGAAATGAACTGGAAATCCTGAAAAAAAATGCCGGGCATTGTATTGAAAACACAGGGGGCCTGTTTGTTGCCGTAAAAGGGGATGATGAAAAATATATTGCCGACTTTCCAGGCATGTGTGAAAAATCAGGTGTTTATTATAAAAAAATTGACCCGGCCCTTGCCAGAGAAATGGAGCCTGTTTTATCAAAGGATATGATAGCGGCTTATGAAGTCAATGACGCATCAATCAATCCTTTTAAGCTTTCCATAGAAAATATGAACGATGCCGTTTTAAGGGGCAGTCAATACTTAAGTTTCAGCAAACTTACTGGATTCAAAGTTACAAATAATTGTATTGAATATGCCAGTATCATCAACCAGAATAATGGCGAAACCTTTCAAATCAAAGCCCGCACCTATGTTAATGCATCTGGGGCATGGGCTGGCATTATTGCTGCCATGGCCGGCATAACTATTAACATGGTCCTGTCCAAAGGCACCCTTCTTGTCACCAGCAAGAGAATGACAAAAAGGGTTATAAACCGCCTGAGAAAAGCCACGGATGGAGACATACTGGTTCCGGGCGGGGTGGTATCCATCCTTGGAACAACCTCGGTCCGCGTTGAATCCCCTGATAATATTTATCCAACAATAAATGAAGTTGACCATATTATCAACGAGGGAGAAAAAATTGTCCCTGCCCTTAAAACCTGCAGATATATCAGGGCATATTCAGGGGCCAGGCCGCTTGTCAGTGAAAAAAGCAATGAAGATGACAGAAATGTCAGCAGGGGGTTTACCCTGCGGGATCATAAACTAGACAGGGTTGATAATTTTATCACCATAACGGGGGGCAAGTTATCCACTTTCCGTTTGATGGCGGAAAAAGCATCTGATCTTGTCTGCTGGAAACATTCAATATTCTCAAAATGCCTGACAAAAGAAATTCCCCTGCCATCGACAAAAAGCGGTGAATGGTCTGAGCCCGGTGTGCTGGTAAATGAACCCGTCATGTCAAAGACTGGCTTTGACCCGATTTTGTGTGAGTGCGAAATGGTACCCCAGGGTGCCATTGATACCATTGTAAATTCGGTCAAACAGAATAAAGGCAAACCAGATCTTATCTCCATTGCACTCAGGAGCAGGGTAGGCAAAGGTCCTTGTCAGGGTGCCTTCTGTAGTTTAAGAATATTTTCCCATCTGTATGACAGCAATGTCATCCAGGATCATTCAGACATCAAAGATCTGAAACGCTTTTTAAATGAAAGATGGAAGGGGGAACAATCTCTTTTATGGGACCAGGCACTTGCTCAATCTTCGCTAAAGGAAATGATACATTCCGGGTTATTTGGATTGGAACTTATTGAAAACAAAAATTAAATATACATGAAGATAAAAAAAAACGCAGATTGTGATATTCTTGTCATTGGTGCCGGCCTGGCCGGATACATTGCCGCGGCCCGGGCATCAAACTTAGGGTTGAAAACGATTCGGGCCGGAAATTCCTCATCCCTTTTTTTTGCAAGCGGATTATTTGATCTATTAGGGGTTTTCCCGGCAGAATCAGGAAAAATACTGACCAAGCCATTTTCAGCAATTAAAAAATTACAATCAGATCAACCTTATCACCCCTATTCAAAAACAACTCCAGACCAGATCAAAGAAAGCTTTCAATTTCTGGCAGAGTTTTTAAATTCTGCCGGGCTTAAATACAGTCTGCCTGGCACGGATAATAAACAGATACTAACCAGTCTTGGGACTTTCAAGCCCACATACATGGTTCCTGAAACCGTTTCAAAAGGATCCAACCTTGAAGAAAAAAATCTTTTAATCGTTGATTTTAAAGGATTAAGGGGCTTTAGCGCCAAACAGGCAGCAGCAGGCTTAGTAAAAAAAAACAGGGAAACCTATACCCTGACTATTGATCTGCCTGAAAATAACGGCAGTTTAAATCCTGTTCATCTGGCAAAATCATTTGAAAACAAACAATTTCTCCAAAGTCTTGCCGATAAAATCCTTGGGTTTTCAGGAAAGGCAGATATTG
>JAHJDU010000284.1 GCA_018812385.1 Pseudomonadota bacterium | reverse complement strand
GGCCTTCTTTTTATGGCATTGCAGGGCAGCTTCAGAAAAGGATATTGTCTGCATTGATTTTTTCTTAAGTGCTGCCCTCCTGGCCAGCTTTTCGGCTATTGGATCAATACCTTTTTCAATAAAACCCTTGGCCACCCTGGCCTTTTCGTGCGCAATGGAAAGCGTCACCTCTGGGTATGCTCCAAGGCCTATACTTTTTCTTTTGTTCCCGACCATGGTTCGAATCATCCAAGATTTTGCACCTGTGTCTTTTACGACAAGAAGTAAACCCGAAATGGTCCCCACGGCATGGCGGCCCGCTTTGATCAAGCGTTTCACCTCGATTGCTGTTAAATCTTTGGCTTTTTTTGGCATGTTCTATAGAGCTCCTTTTTATATCACCATCTGTGTTACCATCAAAAGTACCATTATTTAAAACAAATTGCAACAAGAAACGACATGTTTTTTAAAGGTAGGTGAAAAAATATTATGATAACAGATACTTGCTAAGACGGAATAAAACAGGATAAAACGGCTATATGGTGGCCCTCAGCTCCACCATTTTTTTTAAAAATCTTCCATAAAATAATCCTGACTCCATTTATTTTTACCTGATACTAAAACGGCATTCCTGCCTTGCTAAAGAAAAGAATGCCGTTTAATGAAAAAATGAGTCAATAATTATGGTTTCTCAAAACTTTCAACAAACACATGGCTGTTCCCTCTTCTAAACAGAAATTGAACCTTTCCACCTTTATTTATTTTGTTCAGATATTGCCGATAGCCTTCAATGGTAGCAATTTTATGACGGTTCACCTCAAGTAAAAGATCTCCCTGCTGGACACTTGTTTTTGAGGCCTGGCTGTTGGATTCTATATCAATTACGACAAGTCCTTTGATATCTTCAGGATAACCAAGTCTCTGGGCAATATCTGCATCCATCTGCTTTAGCCTGAATCCAAAAGAATCATACCCATCAATTATTTCTTTTGTCTCAGGGCCCTGATCCGGCCTTTTACCAAGTTCAACCTTTATCATTTTTTCTTTACCATCACGGATCAACTTTACATTAACTATTTCACCAACTGATGCACTGCCAATGGTCAAGGTAAGATCCCTTGATGAATCAATTGGTTTGCCATTGATTGAAAAAATAACATCCCCGACTTTAATTCCTGCCTTATCTGCCGGATCTCCTTCAAACACTTTGGCAATATATACGCCTTTGGTTTCTTTGATGCCATAATATTTTGCCAGCTCTTCCGTGACATTTTGAATAGCCACACCCAACCATCCCCGGGAAACTGTTTTTTGTTCTGTTAATTGATCAATAATACCGGTTGCAAGATCCGAAGGAATGGCAAACCCGATGCCCTGTCCTGACCTGACAATGGCTGTATTTATACCAATGACTTCTCCATCAAGGTTTAACAAGGGACCGCCGGAATTTCCAGGATTAATAGATGCATCGGTCTGGATAAAATCGTCATAGGGCCCTGATCCGAGTATTCTTCCCTTTGCACTGACAATCCCGGCAGTAACGGTTTGTTCAAGACCAAAGGGGCTGCCTATGGCAACCACCCAGGATCCAACTTCGGTTTTAGAAGAACTTCCAAATTTTAAGGGCGCCAAATTTTTCGCCTTAATTTTAATAAGGGCCAGATCTGTCATGGGATCTGTTCCTATTATTGTGGCTTCATATTCAGTCTTGTCATGCAAGATAACCTTAATCTCATCTGCATCCTTTATCACATGGTTATTGGTTACAATATATCCGTCATCACTGATAATAAACCCGGAACCCAGGCTGCTTTCTTTTCTGTCCTGGGGCATTTGATTAAAAAAAGGTGCTAAAAATTCATCAAGTTGATTTTGGTTTCCGCCAAAAGGCTGACCAAAAAAATGTTTGTAAACTCTTCCCCCGCCTTTGATAACTTTTTCTGTTTGTATATTTACGACACCGGGTCTTGCCTGTTTGGCAAGCTCGGCAAAACTTACCGGTACCATCCTGGTATCATTTTGATTGGTTTTTGCCATGACCGGCAGGGTCAAAAGGCAAATAGCAATAATGGTAAAAAGTATTTTATATTTTAGTCTCATCATAACCTCCCATAAATTTAAAAATTAAACTTCCATAGATTGTATAATAAACCATAAAGATGACGATTAAATGACCCCAGAATTACAATATGGTAATGTGATCACAAAAACAGATCCCTGGCCAGGGTAACTTTTTACCTGTAACTCTCCTTTATGTTCATGGACAATGGTTCTGGCAAGACTTAATCCTAAGCCTGTACCTGCACTTGTTCTGGAAGATTCAGCCCTGTAAAATCTTTGAAATATTTTTTCCAGACATTCCGCTGCTATACCGATTCCCGTATCCTCAATTTTAATGGTACTATAATGATTTTCTTTAAAAACAATAACATTTATCCTCCCGTTTTCAAGCGTGTATTTTATTGCATTGTCTAACAGGTTGGAAAATGCCCTTTGAAGCATTTTTATATCTGCAACAATAAATATTTGTTCTTCAATGGTCTGGTTAAATTCTATATTTTTATCTTCTGCCAGAGGTGCAAAGAGATCGCATGCTGCTTTGATCATTATGGAAAGATTGGTTTTTTTAAACTCAAATTCTCCCTCTCCAGCCTCAGCCTTTGAAATCACCAGCATCGTGTTGATCATGTCCAGGAGACGATCTGATTCTTCAATCGTATTTGAGGCCATGGCACGAAAGTCCTCAAGATTTTCCTCATGGGTAAGGGATAATTCCGCAAACCCCCTGATCCTTGCAATGGGGCTTTTTAAATCATGGGCAATATTGTCACTCATCTCCCTGATATTTTTTACAAGCTCTTCTATTCTGTCAAGCATGGCATTAAATGTAATGGCCAGATGATCAAGTTCATCTTTATTGCCGGTTGTCTCAACCCTTGCCTCAAGGCTTGTACCCGTAATATTTTGAGCTGTTCCTGTAATGGTTTTCACCCCGGACAGGGCTTTTCTAATCAGAAGCCAGCCAGATACTGCTGAAAAAATGATGATAAAGCCCATTGCACCGATAAAAACTTTTTTAAATGCCGATAAAAATTTAATGGAAAAATCCATGGCTATTCCGGTTTGTAAGATGGCGTTGGAAGCCACATAGCTATATAGAATTCTTATTTTTTTTCTGGTGGATGGAATAAGAATGGTTTCAAACACGGGATTTTTCTTCAGAACAAGAGTTTGCAGGGCATTCTTGCTGACATGAACCTGTTTCCAATAAGACATATGGGAAGATGCAAATACTTCTCCTGTTGGATATAAAAGCCTGAAAAATATGACCTTTTCTCCGGCTGCCTGGGCTTCTACCACGGCCAGTTCCCTTGCACCCATCAAACCGGTTCTGTGAATAACAGCAGAAAATTTAGATGCATTATCAATAAGTTCCTGATCAACCTGAGCCTGAATGGTTTGTGTGGCAAGAAAATAGAACAATACAAATGCAAAACCGGAACATATTGTAAAAATTCCTGTAAACCAGAGTGTTAATTTAAAAGCAATTGTATTAAAAAGTTTATAACGCATTATTCTTTCAGCACATACCCGGCACCGCGAACGGTATGAATCAATTTGGGTTCATAGTCTTTATCAATTTTATCCCTGAGCCTGCAGATTCTTGCTTCTACAACATTTGTCATAGGATCAAAATTATAATCCCAGACATGTTCCATGATCATGGTTCTTGAAACAACCCGCTCCTTGTTCCGCAACAAATATTCCAGAAGGGAAAATTCAAGGGGCTGCAATTCAATGGTTTCATTCTTCCTTTTTACCTGACGCTTCAAAATATCAAGGCTCAAGTCAGCATAGGCAAGATTTACAGGATCTGTAACATTCCCGACCCGCCGGATCAATGCCTGTATCCTTGCAAGAAGTTCTGAAAAAGCAAAAGGTTTTGTCAGGTAATCATCTGCACCGGCGTGAAGACCTTTAACCCGGTCATCCACCCGGTTCCTGGCAGATAAAATAATGACAGGGGTATTGTTCTTTTCTGCCCGGATTTTTTTGATTAAGGAGATGCCGTCCAGTTCCGGCAGCATGATATCCACAACCAGTGTGTCATAGGGCGCTGCAAAAGCCATTTCAAGCCCCTGGTTTCCTGTTGTGGCATGATCAACTGCAAACCCGGATGACTTGAGGCCCTTTTGAATAAATTCTGCAATTTTTAAATCATCCTCAACAACCAGAATTCTCATATACTTGCTCCTGTTTTTTTATCATTTTATTAAAGACACTATAATGCCTTGGTAATACAAATCAATGGGTTTGTCAGGATGTTTTTATATCCTGCCGGATCGCAGCCCTGAAGAATATTCTTTGGTGACAGAAAAATCACCCTCTACCTTAATATTACATTTTTTCCCATAATTATATAAAAAATGTAATATCTATGTAATTTATTTCCTAAAATATTCGTAAATTCAATTGCCACATTGAGGAGGCAGCGTGAGATGAAAAGAACAAAATTGAACTATCTATGATTTTAAAATACCAAATATCGAGAATTTAGTCCCTATTACAGACCCAAAATCATTAAAATAATAAATTTTTGATATTCTGGCACAATCAATGCATTAATTAAATATAAATCTTCAATTTGACATTTAACAAAATTTAGGAAAATTACTTTTTATAGGAGATTTTAACAATGAAAAAATATTTAACTTCATTAATTACAATCGTATTTTATGTCATGATATTTGTAGTAACTACACAGACATCTGTTTTCGCGCTCCCTGTTGTGGATGGTTTTTTGGGCGGCGTAGGTGAATACGCTAATTCATTTACAACAGGCTGGTACAACGGGCACGGTAAAGATAGTCAATTCTCTAAAGGGGGCCAAATGACAACCGGGTATTGGGATTGGGAAAGTACCGGCGAGAACTTCGGGAACTTTTACCTATATCTGGCAGCG
>JAHJDU010000283.1 GCA_018812385.1 Pseudomonadota bacterium | reverse complement strand
AGACATTGCAATAAAGAGATATCCAGGGCCTGAGCACTATCCAAGAACTAACAAGGGGACAGATTTTAAATCTGTCCCCGAGCCCTAAATATTGATTTTTTCCAGGTTAAAGGAGCGGTAAATGATCATTTCCCGCTCCTTTCTGGTTTTATCAAAAGGTTTATACTCCATTGTCTCAATCAGCTCCAGCGCTTCTTTTTTTGAAGGAATGGCACCAAGACCCTGCCCTGTTTTTTTGCCGGAAAGGGTATCCATTACCATAGCATCCCGTGCATCCGTTGAAACGGCAAAGGGGATCTGATAATCATAGACCAGCCTGGCACCGGCCAGAATTTCCCTTTCATAGGAACCAATGGAGCCTGCTACACAGGTAATGGCCATTAATGCTTTGTCATTGCAGCTGACAATCAGGTCGATGGCTGAGACATAATCTTCTCCTTTAAACTGGACAACCAATTTTTCATCCACCCTAATATCTTTTTTTGAATATCCTTTTTCATGGATCAGAAATCTTTCAAATATCTGTCTGCTTGCCTCAGATCCCATGTTTCTTACAGGTTTTCCCGTAATATAGTCAGTGATTATATAATCAAATGTCATATTAAAGATGTCCCTGTCATTTCAGAAGGTTGTTCTAAATTTAATATTTTCAGAAGGGTTGGGGCGATATCGCCAAGAATCCCGTCTTTCATCGCGATACCTTTATAAATATCTCCTGCAAGTATAAGTCTAACAGGATTCAAGGTGTGGGCAGTGTGAGGGGAGCCGTCATCTGCAATCATCTGTTCTGCATTCCCATGATCTGCTGTTACCAATGCAATACCACCTGTTTCCCATATGGCTTTAACAACCTTTTGCGCACATTTGTCAACGGTTTCACATCCTTTTATGGCAGCTTCCAGAATCCCTGTATGTCCCACCATGTCCATATTGGCAAAATTCAGTAAGATAAACCCAAATTTTCCAGACTTGATTTTTTCACAGGCTGTGTCAGCAACTTCAAAAGCGCTCATCTGGGGTTTTTCATCATAGGTTGCCACATCTCTGGGAGAGGGAATCAAGACTCTTTCTTCTCCGTCAAAAATCTTTTCATCACCGCCATTGAAAAAATAGGTAACATGGGCATATTTTTCAGTTTCAGCAATTCGAAGTTGAGGAATATGGTTTCTGCTTAATATTTCCCCGAGAATATTATCCAGGTGTTGAGGTGCAAAAGCCACTGGCAGGTCAAAGGTTTCGTCATACTGGGTCATGCAGACAAAGCCTGTCAGATCTATTAGCCTTTGCCTGGTAAATTCATTAAAGCCTTTTTCTGTAAAGGCTTTTGTGATTTCTTTAGCCCGGTCTGCCCTGAAATTAAAAAAGATAATGCCATCTCCATCATCAATTATACCATTTGGGGCACCATTTAATGTGTCATTGTGAGTATTGAGAAGAATGGGTTTGATGAATTCATCAGTCTGAGCGGAATCATAGGCATTTTGTACTGCTGTTACAGGATCATTGGCAAGATTGGCCCTGGCCTTTGTAAAAAGATTATATGATTTTTCAACCCTGTCCCATCTTGTATCCCTGTCCATGGCCCAGTAGCGGCCCACAATTGTTGCAATTTTGCCATATTTTTGCTCATCAAGATATTCCTGCAGCTTCTGAATATAATTAATACCACTGACTGGTGAAGTATCTCGCCCGTCAAGTATTGGGTGGATAAAAAGATGTTTAACCTTGTTTTGTTTTGCCATATCAATTAAGGCAAACAAATGGGATATATGACTGTGAACACCGCCGTCAGACAAAAGCCCCATAAGATGGAGGCCTTTGTCAGTGCCTGACACCTTTGCCATGACATCTAAAAGTGCAGGGGTTTTAAAAAAGGATTTGTCTTTAATGGCCTGATTGATTCTTACAAAATCCTGTAATACTTTTCGGCCCGCACCTATATTCATGTGCCCTACTTCTGAGTTGCCCATGGTTCCATCTGGAAGGCCGACTGCGCTGCCCGAGCACTCAAGTTTGCAGGAGGGAAAATTTTTAAACAAGGAATCTAAAAAAGGGGTATCAGCCAGGGCAAAGGCATTGCCTATGGTTGTGTCTCTAATACCCCAACCATCAAGAATCATAAGGATATTGACAGGAAGAGATTTAGAATCCATCTTCTTCTTCTTCTTCCTGCGGCTTAAATGTTTCTTTAAATTCGGAAAGATCAATCCTTGGCGCATCAGCCCACAAGCCTTCTATATCATAAAAAGATTTTTTTTCAGATTCAAAAACATGAATAATGACTTCACCATAATCAAGCAACGCCCAGTCACCTTCTTTAACACCTTCAACACCAATGGTTTTTATTTTCTGACCTTTTAAGCTTTTAATCAAATGCCCTGCAATGGCGGTCACCTGGCGCTGGGAGCTGCCTTCAATAATGACAAGAGTATCTGTATACGAGGTGAATTTTTTTACATCAATGGCAATAATTGATTTTGCCTTTCTCTCAAATGCAGGAATAAGATATTTTTTAAGATCTTCTTTTATGGCGACACAATTTTTCATTTATACAATTCCTTTGTTCTAATAATTTTTTCAATATCTGCAGGCACGAGATCTTTTATGGATTCGTTATTTTTAACCCGTTCCCGTATCATGGTGGATGAAATATTAATTTTGGGTACCTTGCAAATTATTATTTTTTGTTTTTTTTGATGGGAAAACGTATTGTCTAGTTCATTAAAGATGTATCCTTTTGATATGTTCTCGTCAATAAAAGATACAATGGCATTATAATTTTCCCAATGCCCTCTCAGCATGATGATAATTTGAATAGTTTCAAAAATTTGATCTTTATGTTTCCAGGTTGTTATGTCTAAAAATGCGTCAGATCCCATTAAAAGGGAAAAATGGGTATTGGGGCCATATTCTTTTATAAATTCGTTTATGGTATCAATGGTAAAGGAAGGTCCTTTTCTGATTAATTCTTTGTCGGATACGAAAAAATTTTCATGGTCCTTTAAGCTTTGTTTTACCATCTCAAACCGGTCATTTGCAGGCGCAAGGTTTATGTCAGGTTTGTGAGGAGGGGTTGCAGAAGGGATTAAAAAAATTTTCCCCAACCCATATCTATCTTTTACATATTGAATAATTTCAATATGTCCATTGTGGAAAGGATTAAAAGTTCCCCCAAAAAGTCCTGCTTTCATTTTTATTTCTTTGTAAGCTTGGAAGATAAAAGGTTGACAAGTTCTTTTACCCCTTTCCCGGTTACAGCTGACAAGGTCAATACCTGGATATTGTTTAAGGCATTTTTAAATGCCTCAATTTTTTCTTTTGTCCCGGGCAGGTCAATTTTGTTCAGCACGACAATTTGAGTTTTTTGTGCCAGTGTTTGACTGTACTTGGACAACTCATTGTTGATCAGGTTAAAAGACTTAAGCGGAAAATCAGGATCTATCTGGAAAGAATCAATCAAATGAACCAGAATTCCGGTTCTTTCAATATGTTTTAAAAAACTGATGCCAAGGCCCATTCCTTCGTGTGCACCCTCAATCAACCCTGGGATGTCTGCCACAGCAAAGGGTTCTCCAAAGGTTGGTTCTACCATTCCTATAATTGGGGTCAGTGTTGTAAAAGGATATTCGGCTATTTTAGGACGGGCTGCCGATATATTGCTGATCAGCGTTGATTTTCCGGCATTGGGCAAACCAACAAGTCCGACATCGGCAAGAAGTTTCAGTTCCAGTTTAAGCTTGAGTTCAATCCCGGGAATACCAGGCTGAGAATATCTGGGTGCCCGGTTGGTGGAAGATGCAAACCGTTTATTGCCCCGTCCACCCATGCCACCCTGGGCAATAATATATTCATCCTCAGTATTGGTTAGATCGACAATGATTTCGCTGGTGTCTGCATTGGAAACAATGGTTCCAGGAGGAAGGGCAAGAATGCAGTGGGAACCGTTTTTGCCATGTTTTTGTTTGCCTTGACCACCCTCGCCATTTTTGGCATTGAGCAGTTTTTGGCGGCGATAATCGTAGAGTGTTCGTTTACTCGGATCAACCTTTAGAATAACATCTCCACCATCACCGCCATCACCACCATCAGGTCCGCCTCTTTCAATGTACCGTTCCCTTCGGAAACTTGTACATCCTCGGCCGCCATTTCCGGAACTGACTATGATAATTGCTTCATCTACAAATTTCACGCTTCATAAACGCTGACTTTTTTTCTGTCGCGGCCTTTTCTTTCAAAGGTCACAACGCCGTCAATCAAGGCAAAAAGGGTAAAATCTCTACCCATACCAACGTTGCTTCCTGGATGAAGTTTGGTGCCCACCTGTCTTACAAGAATGTTTCCTGCAAGAACGCTCTGTCCTCCAAATTTTTTGACACCACGTCGCTGGCCGTTTGAATCGCGACCATTTCTTGTGCTGCCCGCTGCTTTTTTATGTGACATTAGGTCTCTCCTTACTATCTAAACCGCAATGGAATCTATTTTAATTTCAGTATAATTCTGTCTGTGGCCTTTCATTCTTCTAAAGCCTTTACGACGTTTATACTTGAAGACTAATTTCTTTTTGTCCTTTGCCTGGTCAAGAATGTGTGCTTTGACTGAGGCGGTTTCAACTTTCGGGCTTCCAAGGGTGATGGTTTCACCATCTGAATACATGAGGACGTCATCAAATTCAATCTGGGTACCTTCGGTGCCCTCAAGTTTTTCAACTTTCAGGATCTGTTCTTCATGAACCTTGTATTGTTTTCCTCCGGTCCTGATAACTGCGTACATTTTTAAACTCTCCTTATTATTTCAATACTTTCGCAATTTTAAAAAACAGTGAATATTATACTTGTTTTCCAGATTTGTCAAGATAAACATAATCGAAAATTTGATCCTTATATATAAGATTCAAAATTGATTAAATTACTTCAGTTCGATGCAAATCAGCCGCGCGGCTTTTTACGTCGGCTGAATTTGCCTGGTTATGCCAGCCTTTGATTTTAGTGGAAATCCTTCTGGATGCTCTATAGATTCAATTCCTAAATCCACATCAAGTTCAGGCCAATAGAAATGACCTGGGGTTGGTTCTTCGACATTCAATATTTTTCCTATTGGAACATCCTTAAACCAAGGGAATTCATCATATGAAATGAAAAGTTCCCTATCTCCAGTTATAAGCCATATGCCATGACTTGAGATATTAGTAATCTCAACTGCTAAAGTGTGTTTGCCAAGCGGCTTTGAATTCATCATAGTGTTCCTTAATTATTTCTTCGAGTTGTTTGATCTGTAATCGGGATAATCGATAATTCCTGGCTAACTCTATTTCTGGCTTCAACCAAAATTTTGCTTCACCATTTTCACAGTAAGCATGCACATGCATTCTTGTTTCTTCTCTGGAAAAGAAAAAGAATCGATATCCTTTTTCACGCAATATCGTTGGGCTCATATTATCCTTTCATTTGCCTTTCATTTGCATAACAGTGTTAATAAATGGAAACTTTCCATGATATTGACAGCTATAGATGTAATACTTTTCCTCTTATTATCATATTAAACTAAGAAACATGGAAAAGTCTGCCCACTTAAGATTCATTCTTTTGTTTTTCCTCTTATGATGATACTATCATACCAAAAATGGAAAATAAACCAAAATTTTGTCCCAACCCAAAGCTCAAGTTAATTGATCAGGTCCGCGAGGTTTTGCGATACCATCATTACGCATATCGAACTGAACAAACCTATTGTCGGCTTCAGTGACGATTAACCTTTCCTTTGCCCTAACGTATGTTCTGTCCCGGCAGTCAAGATGATTAAATATGAGCAGCATGTTCTAAAGTATCTACGATCCATTGATTTAAGCTTTTCCCTGTAATAAACTGCAAATGCTCCCTGCATCCAGCCCCACGGTGGGTTCATCGAGAAACAGGATGGCAGGAGAATGCAAAAGCGCCCTTGCAATCATGAGCCGCCGTTTCATGCCTCCTGACAGGTTTTTAACCAGGGTCTTTTTTCGGTCACTCATTTCTACATAATCAAGGAGTTCTTCAATCCTCTGGTTCCGTTTTTCTTTATTGAGGTTCTCTATCCGGATCACGATGATTACCCTGCAATTTTTTTTCGGTTTCTTAAGACAGACACATCGGTCACAATATCCTGCAAAGGCTGGCGCCTTACCCTGTGGGGCAAAGCCAGTATGGCGGCTCTTTCAATATCCTTTGATTCAACTTCGGTTCTGCCTTCATAAGCAGCCAGGGTTTTGGCGGTCTTTAAGATAATGATATCCCCCCTGTGACCGTCCACCCCCACATCCAGGCAGTATGATGCAATTTCATAAAGCATGGGTTTGGCGCAGGTTACATCAGGGTAAAGGGCTTTTGCCTGTTTAATCTTTTCCACAAGTT
>JAHJDU010000282.1 GCA_018812385.1 Pseudomonadota bacterium | reverse complement strand
TTTTCTGCCTTTGCAATGGCCGCTAATGATTCTCATTAAGTATATGAATTATTTTTTTTATATATTTTACAGATGTCCCAAGTTTTTTAGCCGCAGATATCAAATCACCGCCTTCAAGATCAAGCTTTTGTTTTATAAAGTCTTTTTCAAATTGTTTTTTAGCCAGGGCTAAATCGTCTTCATAAAGGAGGAGCTCTTTTTCAGCCAGTTTGACAGACTTGCATCCAGGGTTATAGGGCTGGGGGATATCCCCCATATCAATATGATCCTTTTCAACCATAATTGAAAGCCGTTCCAAAAGGTTTTTCAACTCCCTTACATTGCCAGGCCATTCATAATCAACAAGAAGGTTCAGGGCATTTTCAGATATGGTTTTTTTCTTTTCTGAAGACTGGTTGGATAATTTTTCAAGGAACATGTCCACAAGCATTGGAATGTCTTCTTTCCTATCCCTTAATGGCGGTACAAGAATGGGTATCACGTTAAGTCTGAAATAAAGATCCTTCCTGAAATTACCGGCTTCAATTTCTTTTTCAAGATTTTTATTTGATGAAGCAATAAGGCGGACATCCATGTGAAGGGTTCTTCCACCTCCGATTCTCTGGAATGTCTTTGATTCAAGGGATCTTAAGATTTTTGCCTGGGTATTGATATTCATATCCCCGATTTCATCAAGAAAGAGAGTTCCTTCCGAGGCAAGCTCAAATTTACCTTTGTTCTTTGATGTAGCCTCTTCAAAAGCACCTTTTTCATGGCCAAAGAGTTCACTGTCAAGATTTTCTTTGGGGATGGCTGCACAATTGATGATGATAAAGGGTTGTTCAGGTCTTAAGCTGAACTGATGGATGGTTCTGGCAACCAATTCTTTGCCTGTCCCATTTTCTCCGGTAATCAGAATAGAAGCATCTGAAGGCGCAGCGCTCATGATTTCTCCATACAGCTTCTGGACGGCAGGACTGGTTCCAGTAATGGAGTTTTTCTCGATACTCTTTTTCCGCAGGTAGATATTTTCTTCTTCAAGTTTTCTAAAGTTCAGGGCATTATTGATGGTGACCATGACCTTGTCAATGGATAATGGCTTTTCAAGGAAATCATAAGCTCCTGATTTTGTTGCATCAACTGCAGATTCAATGGTCCCGTGGCCTGTAATCATAACCACGGGAAGATTGGGGGCTATTTTTTTTATTTCTTTTAAGGTTTCAATCCCGTCCATCCCAGGCATCCAGATATCAAGAAGAACAATATCAGGGGATTCGGCCTCAATTTTTTTTAATGCTTCATACCCGTTATAGGCATGAATGACTTCAAATCCATCGTCTGAAAGAATTCCTTTAAGGGATTCTATTATAGTTACCTCGTCATCAACAATCAAAACAGCGGGATACATTTTTTTCTCCTATAATAGATTTAATTATCAAGCCGGAAGTTCAATAATGAATTTTGCACCTTTGGGATCATTATCCTGAACCCTTATTACACCATTATGATCAGAAATAATAGAGTTGACAATAGCAAGTCCCAGTCCCATACCTGATTTTTTGGTGGAAAAATAAGGCTCAAACAACCTGGTTTTTTCATTATCTGATATGCCTTTACCATTATCAGCAATTTCGATTCTTACAATTTTTAAAATTTCATCAAAGGAAACATCAATAAGGATCATTCCTTCTTTATTTACCGCATAGACGGCATTGTCAATCAGGTTGATAAATGCCTGTTTCATATGCTGGTGATCCAGTTTCAGCACTGGAATATTCTGGGCAAACTGGGAGCGGATATCCATTCTTTCAAGGCCGTCCCTGTACAGCGCAATGGTTTCAAGAATAATGTTTTCAATTTTGCATTGGGCAACATTTGCATCCGGGAATTTGGCAAAAGCAGCAAACTGGTTGACAAGGTTTCTGATCAGGTCCACATGTTCCACAATGGTGTCAGTACAATTGGTGAAAATATCTTCATTGATTTGTTTTCCATATTTACGCTTCAGCCGTTGGGCTGACAATTTTATCGGTGTTAGAGGATTTTTCACCTCATGGGCAATTCTCCTGGCAACCTCTCTCCATGCAGCTACTCGCTGGGCCTTTTCAAGCTCGGTGACATCGTCAAAAACCAGAACCGCACCTACATCTTGATCCAGGTCATCTTTAAGTGTGTTAAAATTTAAAGAAAAATGTTTGGGATTTCCTGAAATAGTTGCGGAAAGTGGAATTTCAAGTGTTTTCTGGCCCTGGGCTACTTGGTCATAAATTTTATCGGCAATTTGTAAGTATTCTTTTTTTAAAACATTTTTATAATTCTGATTTAAAATAGCAAGACTGTCAATATTCAGCATGGATTCAGCAGCCTTGTTAATGGTTGTTATGGTTCCTTTATTATCAACAGATATTACACCCGCAGAAATATTTTTTAATACAATTTCAATGTATTGACGGCTCTTTTCAAGTTCGGCATTCTGTTGTTTGAGCATTTCACCGGAAAGTGCAATTTGTTCTCTTCCTGTTGCAAGTTCTCTGGTCATTAAATTAAACGATTTAATAAGGGTTCCGATTTCATCATCCGTTTGAAAGTCAATTTGATAGTTCAAATCTCCATCTGCAACCCGTTTGGTTCCTTCTGCGAATTTCATTATGGGAATTGTGATGGATTTTGCCAGCTGAAACCCAAACCAGATAGCACAGAAAACAACAAGAAGGGCAACAATTGACAGCGCAATATAATAGGCTATCTGTGCGGGTTTTTTGGCCAGCTTAAGCTGATGATATTCCTCAATGCCCTTTAAAATGGCTTGCAGGTTTTCAGACAAATCTGGTGAGATCAGGGTGGTGATAACAATGAAGGCCCGGGCTTTTTTCGGATCAGTACCAAAAGGTATGGCTGCTATGGTTCTTAAAAATTCCCCTTCTTTGATGTTCTGTGAAATCGTATGGGTGTTCCGGCCTTCAGGGATACCGGTTAAATCATTACTGGTTAACAGGCCGAAATGAAGGTTTTCAACTTCATTTGCCAGGGACAGGCTGACGCGCTTTCCATCAGAAGTATAAATTTCAACAGCATGCCGGTTAAATGCTCGTTGTATGACCTCGGAATGACGGGCCAGTTTTTGTTCATTTTCTTTGTCTAAAAGTTTGCGGGAGTCTATTTGAAATGTGGCTCTTTTGGCATAGAATTCATTTTTTTCTTCAATATATTCATAAAGTTTTTGGCCAACAGCCAATGAACTGTTAAGGGTCTGTTCAATGGGAGCATTAAACCAGAAGGCAACGCTGGTGGAAATAAAGTGAATGGAGAAAAAGAAGAGAACAGTTGTGGGCAAAAGAGCAAGTACAATAAATGCAGAGATCAACCGGGTTTTGAGTTTAGATCCAAAAATATTATTCTTTTTTTCATAGTACAGTTTTGCAAGATTTCTAAAGACCAATAAAATCAAAGCCAGAAGCAGCAATAAATTCGTGTTTATCAGGATAAACATTAATACAGTGCTGGATAGGGGGAAATCACTGCCAAAATTGGTGATGCGGGTTTCAATAAATGTCAGGACCCCGATGACAATCAGGATAATGAGGATTAAAATGCCTTCTTTTCTTTTTCTGACTTTTTCCTGTTCGTCATTTATATGTATTGATTCAGCCATATGTTTAATTTCAGGCAAGATTAAGACAGTGTGAACACTAATAGGTAAAATTAATTAAATACCAATTTGTTTCAAAATCCCAAAAAGAGACAAAAAATAAAACTGTGTGAAGTGATAAGGGTAAGGTGACTTTATCAAGCTTGGCCTTGATCCTGAGCTGGTATTTATCCCCTTTCACAAGTTGATTCAATGGTATGATCTTTAAATTGTTAATTTCAGTCATCAAAGATTTTGCTTCTTCAAAGGATTGTGTGACAATTGCCTTTTCATTTTTCCAGGGTTTTAAAACAGAGAATTCTTTTTTTAGAGAATTATATTTTAAATTGGATTTAATTTGAATATCAGATATTTTCTTGTCAAACCAGGACCCATCGGTTTTATATAAAGTAACATAAAATGAAAAAGCAGTTGGAACACCATTGAGTACAGCCTGATTTATTTTTTCCGAAAATGCCTGTTTTACATCAAAATATACTAAAAGGTCATCTCGTGTATTCGCAAGTTTTATATTTTCAATGGCAGCATTCTCTTCTGTAAAAGCGATTAAAGGGAAAAAAAGGCAGAGCATGACACTCAAAACAAGTGTAATCGTTTTTCTATGGAAGGAGGATCGTATCATTGTATAAAAATATTACTCCATTTTTGCCGGCCCGGTTTCCCAGGCATCTTTGTTTGTTAAAAAATTTTTAATGAATAAATGATTAAGGGTGTGCCCTGATCTGCGGGTAATAATATGTCCCTGGATGGGCATGCCAAGGAGGGAAAAATCTCCAAGGCTGTCTAAAAGTTTATGCCGGACAAATTCATCAGGGTATCTTAACCCTTCTTCATTTAAAATTCTATCTTTATCAATAATGATGGCATTGTCAAGGCTTCCACCCTTGCCAAGGCTGAATTTTTTTAAAAGTTCCAAATCCTTGATAAATCCGAATGTTCTGGCACCACTGATTTCTTTCTCAAAATTGTTCTTGGCCCTGTCAAATGTAATTTCCTGTTTTCCGATCAAAGGGTGTTGAAAATCAATTTGGCAGGTTATTTTGAAACAGGGTTCTGGATAGACCATAACTGATTTATCCTTATCTGCTACTTTAATAGGTTTTTTAACGATAAAAAAATGTTTTGGAGCAGCTTGTTTCACAATGCCGGCATTCTCAAAGAGTTGGGTGAAAACCCTGGCACTGCCATCCATAATTGGGATTTCATAATCATCCACCTCCACCAGGGCATTATCAATGCCAAGGCCTGCAAAACTGGCCATTAGATGTTCAATGGTTGAAATAATGGCACCATTGTTTCCCAGGACTGTTGCAAGGCTGGTATCCACGACAAGTTTGAAAATCGCCTGGATATCCTGGGTGCCGGGCAGATCAACCCGTCGAAATTTTATACCATGGTTTTCCGGTGCAGGGTGTATTTTCAGGTGAGTCTGTTTCCCGGAATGAACCCCAGTCCCTGAAACAGAGACGCTTTGTGAGAGTGTCCTTTGCAAAAAATATCTGGTCATAAATTATATATATATCATTTATTGTATGCTAAAAAATTTGTTTGCTAT
Source organism: Pseudomonadota bacterium (assembly GCA_018812385.1). Lineage (GTDB taxonomy): Bacteria > Desulfobacterota > Desulfobacteria > Desulfobacterales > Desulfobacteraceae > Desulfobacula. Next base: position 6,144 of record JAHJDU010000282.1, on the reverse strand, counting down.
ATATATCTAATTTTAATACACAAAGCAAAACAAATGAAAAATTTCTTTGGGGTCTGATTGTTTTGATAGAGAAAATTAACATCAAATAGTGTAAAGAATTATAATACCATCAGATTTAAACAATTTGAAAAGGAGCTAAGTTGCTTGCAAAAGTAGACTCTTGTTCAGTAACAGGGATTGATGGATTTATTGTTACTGTTGAAGTTGATATTTCCTATGGGCTCCCCGTCTTTAATATCGTCGGGTTGCCGGAAGTTTCCGTCAGAGAGAGCAAAGACCGGGTTAAAACTGCCATAAAAAATTCCGGGTATACATTTCCCATGGAAAGAATTGTGGTCAACCTTGCTCCTGCCGATGTTAAAAAGGAAGGAACAGGTTTTGATTTGCCCGTGGCCATTGGTATCCTGGTCGCCTCTGAAGTCATCCCGCCCGATAAGATAAACGCCTATCTTATTTCAGGAGAGCTTTCCCTTGACGGAAAGATAAAACCTGTAAAGGCAGCACTTCCCTATGCATTGGCTGCAAAAGAAAAGGGATACAAAGGAATTATCCTCCCCTTTGAAAATGCAGATGAAGCAGCAATGGTGGAGGGTATTGATGTGTTGCCTGTAAAAAGTCTGTCGCAAATTGTAGATTTTTTTTCAGGATTTGTTGAAATTAAAAGGGTTCATATGGATCCAAAATTTCGAACACGTTTTCAGGATAAGACATATGGAATGGATTTTTCCGAAGTTGGGGGCCAGCACCATGCTAAAAGAGCTCTGGAAATTGCAGCGGCAGGATTTCACAATGTTCTAATGACAGGACCTCCTGGATCCGGGAAAAGTATGCTGGCAAAACGGCTTCCAACCATCCTGCCGGAGATGACCTTTGAAGAGATAATCCAAGTCACGAGAATTTATTCGGTTCTGGGATTAATTAAAGATAAAACAGCAAATAATTCAATAAGACCTTTTCGATCTCCCCATCATACAATTTCCGAGGCAGGTCTTGTGGGCGGCGGATCAAAGCCAGCTCCCGGAGAAATCAGTCTGGCCCACAATGGCGTACTTTTTCTTGATGAGTTACCTGAATTTAAAAAAAATGTCTTGGAGGTTTTAAGACAACCCCTTGAAGATGGCAAGGTTTCCATTGCAAGGGCCGGTATGCAGGCAACCTTTCCATCCCAATTTATGTTAGTGGCTGCCATGAACCCCTGCCCCTGCGGATATTTGTCTGATCCCCTGGGCAAGTGTAGCTGCACCCAACCCCAGATTCAAAAATACAGATCAAAGATTTCAGGGCCGCTTTTGGACAGAATTGATATTCAGATTGAAGTCCCAAAGGTTGAGTATAAAGATCTTGCCCCTAAAAACAGGGGTGAAGTTTCTTCCCAGATAAGAAAAAGGGTAAATAACGCCAGAAAGATTCAGGAAAAAAGATTCAAAAAAAAAGTTATATTCAATAATGCCAGGATGCACAGCCGCCACTTGAAAGAGTTTTGTAACCTGACTGATGAATGTGAACACATCCTTAAACAGGCCGTTGACGTTTTAGGATTTTCTGCCAGGGCCTGTCATTCTTCCATGAGGGTGGGAAGAACCATTGCAGATCTTGAAAATGCACCTGAAATTGAGCGGCACCATCTTGCCGAAGCCATCCAGCTTCGAAGTTTTGACAGAGGATTCACACCATAAAATTGAAACGAGTATGAAATATGATTAAAAAAGATATTTTTAATAAGGATTTAAAAGAACAATTTAAAGCATCTGCAAAGGACAGGGTTTTCAGGTTTATCATGGCGGATAAGATGATCAGATGCGCAATTGTTCATTCCACCCGGATGGTGAATGAAATGAGGGTAAACCATGATTTAGGGCCTTTGGAAACCCTGATACTGGGACAAGGGTATATTGCAGCAGGTCTTCTTTGTTCGACCCTTAAAGATAAAAACGACAGGGTTAGTATGAATATTCAATGTTCAGGGCCAATAAAAGGACTGGATGTTGAATCAAATATGTTTGGAGAGGTCAGAGGATATCTTAAAACCCAACACGTAAAAATCAAAAATACTGAAAAGGTAAAATATTTATCAACACTTTATGGTGCTGGATTTCTTACGGTGACAAAATATCTGGAAAATGCTCCCAGACCTTATTCCGGGCAGGTGGCTCTTGAACATGGATCCATTGCAGAAGATCTGGCCAATTATTTTTTAATATCAGAACAGATTCCCACGGGCTTTAAATTAAGTGTTTTTTTTGATGACCAGGAATCGGTTAAAGGAGCAGGAGGTATTTTCCTCCAGGCACTTCCGGGTGCAGATCCAGAAAAGGTTATCGAAGCTGAAAAAATGATTCAGGGCATTGATTCATTGGGTGAATTGTTTGCCAAAGGGCAAACACCCGAAAAGATTATCCATGAGGCTTTTTCAAGCCTTGAACCGAAGTTTTTGAACAATAGCCGGGTGGAATTTTTTTGTCGATGTTCAAAAGACAGAATGGAAGGGTATTTAAAAACTCTGGCCGGAAAAGAAAAAAAGGATATGATAAAAAATGGTCCTTTCCCTGTGGAAGTGCGCTGTCACTATTGTAATTCCGTCTACCATTTTTATAAAGATGAGTTAAGGGCGCTTGGGAAATAATTCATTTGTGCCCATCAATATTGATAGTTGTGAATTTGATCAAAATGGTCTTTAAAAGAAAATATGAATAAAATTAATTGTTTTTCTTGCAAAAATGGGAAGATATATTATAAATACCCATAGTGCAGCACAGCCATAAGATGGCTATAATAAAGCTAAGTATTCCAGGTGGGATCTAACATAATATCTTTGAAGATGTTGACGGATTTAAAGGATATGCTGCATCCCGTAGGATGCAGAAAAATTATATTCATAAAGATAGTAAATTGCCCTTATGATAAGGAGATCATATGCACAAATTATTAAATGACAGTCCAGGTGAAAAAATTATGCTTCTGGGTAATGAAGCCATTGCAAGAGGAGCGATTGAGGCGGGTGTAGCATTTGCCACAACCTATCCTGGCACGCCTTCTTCTGAAATATCGCTGAATCTTTTCCAGATGTCCCAGGAATCAGATCTTTATTTTGAATACAGTACCAATGAAAAAGTGGCGCTGGAAGTGGCTGCGGCAGCTGCCAACTCAGGACTTCATACATTCTGCATGATGAAACATGTCGGGTTAAATGTCGCGGCAGACCCTTTCATGACTTTGGCCTATGTAGGGGTAACAGGTGGCATGGTAATCGTTTCAGCAGATGATCCGTCCATGTTTTCAAGTCAGAATGAACAGGACAACCGGTATTATGCCAAATTTGGTAATTTACCCATGCTGGAGCCTTCTTCAGTGTCAGAAGCCAAGGAGATGATGAAATATGCATTTGATCTTTCAGAGGAATTGAAGCAGCCGGTTCTGGTTCGAACCACAACAAGGATTAATCACTCCAATGCGTTTGTGACCTTTGGTGACATGAAACCAAGACAAATTAAAGGGAAATTTATCCGGGAACCTTTAAGATGTGTGACAGTCCCTGCTGTTTCAAGGCAGCTCCATGTCAAACTGCTTGAAAAAATGAATAAGGCAAAAGGGCTTTCTGAAACATCTGATTTTAATTCGGTCAAAGGATCGGGAAAGTTTGGTATAATCGTCAATGGTGTGAGTTTCCATTATGCTCTGGATGCAATAAAAGATCTGGGCATTGAAGAGAATACAAAAATTTTGCGTCTTGGGTTTTCAAATCCCATGCCGGAAAAATTGATCAAGAATTTTTTAAAAGATTGTGAAAAAGTGCTGGTGATTGAAGAAGGCGAAGCTTTTATGGAAGAAGCTGTAAAAGCATTTGCCCAGGAAGCTGGATTAATGCTTCCCATCAATGGCAAATCAGAAACACTTTTCTCCCGGCTTTATGAATTTGATCCTGCCATGGTAAGAGAAAAAGTTGCCACTTACTTTGGGGTTGAATATACACCCAAAGAGAAAGTATCTTTAGAGAATATTCCCCAAATTCCAATGAGGCCGCCAAATCTTTGTTCCGGGTGCTCTCACAGGGCAACCTTTTATGAGGTAAAGCAGGCAGCCAAAGACATGGATATCATCTGCCCCACTGATATTGGATGCTACACCCTGGGCTTTTTACCGCCTTTAAATATGGGTGACTTTGTGATCTGTATGGGGTCTTCGGTCAGTACGTCCTGTGGATTCGGGAAGGCCACAGACCAGAAAGTGGTCTCTTTTATCGGGGATTCTACTTTTTTTCATTCAGGTATCACAGGGCTGGTTAATGCAGTATTTAACAAGCATAATTTTACCCTGGTTATTCTTGAGAATGGCATCACTGCCATGACCGGACATCAGCCCCATCCAGGTGCAGATATGGAAAGATTCGGTCTGGATAGCTTTGGCCGTGTGAATATTGAAAAACTTGTAAGAGCCTTAGGGGTGGAACATGTTTCAGTAATCAAACCGTTTAAGGTAAAAAAGAGCATTGAAACCATCCGGGAAGCTCTGGAATATAAAGGTGTTTCCGTTATCCTGTCCCAGGAGCCTTGTGCCTTGTATGCAAAGAGCCTGAAACTGCTGAAGCCAAGAGCATTTAAAGTGTCTGACAAGTGTGTTGATCACAGGGATTGTGTTAACTCTATTGCCTGCCCATCTTTCTATATTGAAGACGGGAGAGTTAAAATTGATGCAGATACATGTGTAGGGTGTGCCGTATGTGCACAGATATGCCCTGAAAATGCGATCACACCGTTAAAAAAATAACCTTTAAAAAGAGGATGATATAAGAATGGAAACAACCAGACTAATCATGGTAGCTGTGGGAGGCCAGGGCAATCTTCTGGCATCCAAGGTTCTGGGCGAAGCTGCACTGATTTCAGGTGTGCAGGTTCGGATGAGTGAAATACACGGAATGGCTCAGCGTGGTGGCGTTGTCGAGTCTGCCATTGTTTTTGGCGAAGCAACAAGTTCTATTATTTCAGATGGTGAGGCAGATATTCTTCTGGGATTTGAGCCTGCTGAAACATTAAGGGCTTTAAACAGATGCAGCAAGGATACAAAAGTTATTACAAATACGGCAACCATGCCTCCCTTTACAGTATCCATCGGCAAGGGTGTTTACCCGGACGTTGAAAATATTAAAGAACTGCTCAAAGAAAAATGTGCAAGCCTTATTGCCATTGATGCAATGAAACTTGCCAAAGAAGCTGGAAGTCCGATGAGTGTGAATATTGTTCTCCTTGGCGCTTTAATTCAGTCCGGAAGCCTTGGATTTAAAAAAGAAAATGTGATAGAAGCTATTAAAAGAAGGACAAAAAAGGCTTTTCTGGAAAATAATCTGATTGCTTTTGAACTGGGTTTCAAGGCTGCTGCACAAAGCTGAAAATATTTTTACCATGAAGGTCATGAAGAAACCGAAGAAATTATTTTTTCTCCTTCATGCATCTTCATGTTCTTCATGGTAGATTATATGGTCATTATATGACCGATGTCAGAATCAATCCCCAATAACTTTTATTGGCTTAAAAAAAATGACACAAAAAACAAAAAAAATTCAAGTGATTAATGGCCCCAATCTGAATATGCTGGGAAAACGGGAGCCGCAAATATATGGATCTCTTACCCTTGATCAGATCAATACAGATCTTGTGCAACATGCCATACCATTAGGGGTGGAGCTTGATTTTTTCCAGTCCAACCATGAAGGGGCAATCCTTGATAAAATTCACGAGATTTTTAATGAAAATATTGCCGGCATTATAATTAATCCAGGGGCATTAACCCATACCAGCGTTGCTTTGAGAGACGCATTGCTTTTAATGTCCTGCCCGATTGTTGAGATTCACTTGTCCAATATTTACAAGAGGGAAGGCTTTCGCCACAAATCACTGCTGGCAGATATTGTCACAGGCCAGATTTCAGGATTTGGCCATCATGGGTATAAAATGGCCTTAACTGCCATTGCTGATATGATCAATGAATCCTGATCTTCTTATTTTATCTGCAACGCTTTTTGAGATATCTCATTTTCTAACCCTGCACCCGGGTGATTCAAAACGGTTGACCCGAACCGGGCTGACAATCATAACGGGTAAAGTTCACCATAAAACATATGAGCTTATGATTACAGGTCCAGCCGTGTTC
>JAHJDU010000281.1 GCA_018812385.1 Pseudomonadota bacterium | reverse complement strand
GCAGGGTATGAGTCAAAAGACATGATTTCAAATCCCTGACTGCTCATGAACCGGCTTAATATCTCTCCGGCGGAAATGGTCCCCTCACCAGCGCTGCCACAAATTTCAATTACTATATTTATATCATTCATGCTTCATTGTCCTTGTTAGCGCATTAATTTTATCATTCATCATCAATATCTTCCCACCAGGTGGTCTTGATTTTCACACCTTCCAAATCAAAATATTTTTTGTCTGCAGATTTTATGATTCTGTGGTCTCCCAAAAGATTAAGTGCGGCAATTTCTCCCTGGGCAACGGCATTGGGCCAGCCAATGGAAGTTGTATAGCGCTTTATTCCAGGATTGTAAATCTGGGCGCAGGACCCGCAGGCATAAATATCCTTTGTATTTGTCTTTAAATATTCATTGACAAGAATTCCATGGTCAATATCAATGCCTGTTCCTTTTGCAAATTCAATATTGGGAATCAACCCATTAAAAGAAAACACCATATCAATGGTTTTTTTTAGCCCTTTTCGGGTTGTTACCATAAAGGCGCTTTCCTGGTCTTCAATATTTGTGATATCGTCGTCTATAATGATGCTGACATTTAATTTTGACAGGTTGGTTAAAATTTTATCCAGCATGTCGTCTGTCAGGTGAAAAGGCCATAATGAATTGGGATCAATCATGAACGTGATGGTTTTTCCCATATTGGCCAGCATGTTTAAAAATTTGAATCCCACAAGGTCTCCGCCAAAAATAAAAAATTTATTTGCCTCGGCAATTTGTTTTTTATATTCCATGACATCGGTATAAGAGGTTATAAAGTTTAGATGATCTGCAAAGGAGGACATTGAGGGCAGTAACCTTGCACGGCTTCCCGAGGCAATAATTAGCTTTGTATATTTGATTTTTTCCATGTGTTGTAAAAATATTGATTTTGAATCAGGATGGATTCGGGCAACCTTTTGACCCAGGCGGATGCGGATATCTTGTTTTTTGTAAGACTCCAGAGGCGTTACCATGAGGTTTGTTTCAGTGGTTTTGTCGGCAATAAAATCTGTGAGTCTGGGTTTATAATAAAACGGGATACACTCATCAGAGATAATGGTGATCCTGGCTTGCTTATCTTTTTTTCTCAAAGCAATTGCCGCATGGTTTCCTGCAGGCCCGTTTCCTATTATGACATAATGGTCGTTGTCAGGCATTATTCCTCCAATACACTAAGTTTCAACTTCAATACACTAAATATCAATTTCAATGAGTTCTGTTTTGGTCACATGGATACAATCCATGGGACAAACGGCCAGGCATTGACCGCACCGGATACAATTGGCAGGGTCAATGGCAATGGATACAACCCTGTTCCAATCGTTTGTTTCTTCATAACTGCCATAGGTTCCATCGGCATTCACCACAACATTTTCAATCAGTTTAATACAATTTTTTGGGGCTACATCAATACAGGCTGAACAATAAATACAGGTTAAAGGATCAATTTCGTATTTCAGGTTGCAAAGATAGCAACGTTTCGCTTCCTCAAAGGCCTGGTCACTATCTAATCCTGTTTCAACTTCAGCCATGGGATCAGAAAGTCTTTTATCCATATCAATGGTATTCATTTCAAGTCCGGGTATAAAATCATAAGATCTTGGTCTGTCTGTTGTTGTATGATTTTCCAGTCTGACCACGATCATTTTTCTTTTTTTGCCAACCAAATATTCATCAATGATTCCCGCACATTTCCTGCCGCCGGCAATGGCAGAGATAACATCTGTAGAACCACTTACAAAATCACCTGCTGCAAAAACACCATCAATTTTTGTTTGATTTCCCTTTTTATCCATGGGACTCAGTTTTTTTGACACAGAGTCGAAACTGGGAGTCTGCCCTATTGCCGCAATGACAGCATCTGCCGGAACGATAAATTTTGAATTTTCTATGGGAACAGAAATCCTATATGGTGGCTTGTCAATTTTTTCCATGCGGGTGCGCATGAACTCAACCCCCGTGACTTTATTGTTATCCCCCAGGATTTTTGATGGCTGGATAAGGCTGTATGTTTTAATCCCTTCAAATTGAGCTTCATGTTTTTCAGTCTCATCAATCCGCATGTATTCAAGGGTTTTCCTGATATGGATACTGACATTTGATGCCCCAAGCCGGACAGCAGATCTTGCACAATCAACCGCTGTAAACCCGGCCCCGATCACCACCACCTTGTCCCCTACAAAGGGTTTTTCTCCAATATTTACAGCTTTCATAAAATCAAGGCCTTTGTAAACATTTTCAAGATCTTCACCTTTAACGCCAAGTTTTCTCGGGTTTACACAGCCCGTTGCCACAACCACGGCATCATATT
>JAHJDU010000280.1 GCA_018812385.1 Pseudomonadota bacterium | reverse complement strand
CTGCGGATGGAAGATCACGCATTTAATAGACTGTCCTTTGTCAACGGAAAGGTTTACCGGAAATATGGTAAGCAAAATGCAGGAAAAAAGAACCCTGGGCATTATCAGAAGAACCTTGATCATAGGAAAACTAAATATCCTTCACAAACAAGGATTATAAACCATACCGGGAAACGCAACTATGAGTCGATCATAATAGCATCATTCAGCTTTAGTTCCTGCCAAGCCAGCATTCAATTATATGGGCCAAACCCTCTTTTATTTCAATTTTAAATTCTTCTATACTACTCAAGTATATCTCCAATTGATTTTGGCATATTTCCCCACAATGAATTATATTTGAACTAAAATTTATCATAGGCTGTTTTCTGTTGCCACACATTATTATATAGAGCTGAAAATTTGAATTTGTTAGAGTATTATCAGAACGTTTGAGACTTCCAAGGCTGGAATTTCTGTAATGAAGATGACCAGGCTCTATAAAGTTTTTACATCATTTATTATCTCCCCGAAATTTTAGGTGCCGATAAAGAGTCGGCCGTGATATTCCCAATATAGTGCAAACATTAATGATTGATATTGTCTTGTCAGCTCAAATAGCGACAAACCGCTTCTGTAAATATCTTGACACCAACATCAAGAACCCTTTCATCCAAGTCAAAATGTGCGGAGTGCAAAGGGTGAACAATCCCTTTCTCCTCATTTTGGCACCCCAGCATAATCATGGTGCTGGGACGAGCCTTTGCAAAAAATGCAAAATCCTCTGCCCCGGTGGAAGGTTTCAGGTATCTTATATTTTCAGCTCCAAGTACCTGAACACCAATGTCATGCATAAATTTACATACGTCGGGGTCATTGATACAGGGAGGATAACCTTTATGAATGGTCAATTCACAACTGACTCCGAAATTTACTTCCACCCCTTTTACAACATCCTGTAATCGCTTGAGCACGAGCTCACGGACAGAAGGGGTTAATGCCCGAATACCACCAGCTAATTCCGCCTGCTCGGGAATCACATTACCAGCCTTTCCTGCTACAAATTTTCCTATATGCACAACGGCTGTTTCCAAAGGGTCAACATTACGTGCAACAATGGTCTGCAAAGTCGATACAAAATAAGCTCCGGCAACAATTGGATCAATGGCTTCATTGGGGTGGCCACCATCACCCTCTTCGGCGGGTTGAAAAATAAATTTAATGTTTCCCTTTAATCCTTTGATCAATTCAGATTCAACGAGATATTTGGCTACTCCAAGCATAATGGTTGTATGGGCATCAAGGAATCCTTTCCCGTGAAATATGGCAGGAAGTTTTAAGAACCCGATAATTTAAGTCCTTAAATAGGAGGCACCGTTGACGTCAATAATGCATCCGGTGAGATATTCGGGTGCCTGGACGGCCAGCCATGCCGCGACCTCGGCAATTTCCGCGGGACTGCCCACACGGTTAAGCGGGCTTTGGGCTCGAATGGAGTCTCCCTTTGGACCGTTCAAAACAATGGCAGCCATATCTGTCTCAATAAATCCTGGAGCGATGGCGTAAACGAAGATATTGTGAGGCGCCAGTGCCTGGGCCAAAGATTGGCTGCATGCATTCAGTGCGGCTTTGCTGGCCCCATAAGCCGGGGCATCCGGCTCGCCCCTGAAGGCCCCCCTTGAGGTTATATTGATTATCCTGCCGCCACCGCTTTTCATCATCCTCTGGGCAGCGTGGTACGACAGATGGACCGGCCCGAGCAGGTTAGTCGAGATGGTTTTTTCCCAGGATTTCTGCCAGTCGAGAAAGGGTGTCGTTGCAATGGGGTGAAACTCATAGACAGCTGCATTATTGACCAATACATCCAATCTGCCGGTTTTTTCGATAGCTTCATCTATCATTGGTCCAGCGGCGTTGATGTCTGACAAATCCGCCTGAACCAATACATGGGAGCCTCCCTCAAGTTTCTCTAAGGTTGTCAAAGCCATTTCCCGGTTGCCATTATAATGAACCACTATGGTTGCGCCTCTATGGGCTAACTCTACTGCAATTTGTCGCCCAATTCCACGGGATGCCCCTGTGACAATCATGACCAAACCTTCATAATCTTTATTCATACCAAAATCCCCTTGTCTGTGTTTCAATTACCTATTATCATAAAAAATGGCCAGACCAGTAAAGCAACTTGGTAAAAAAATTGCAACATCAAATCGATAATTGAAGCAATAATTGAGGAAACATATTTATGGTGCGCAAAATTGCTGTGATCGGTAACGACTTTAATAGTGTTCATCCCGTTTTTACAAGAATTCCAGAAGCCTTGGAAGAAACGGCAGCACACATCAACGAAACCATAGAGTTTCATAGCTTTTCAACGCAATCTCTTTGTGGGTCTGCTGACTGGCTGAAATCTTATGCCGGTATTTTTGTGGCGCCATCACCGTTTCAAAACCTGGAGGGATTATATGCGTGTGCCGGGTTCGCCCGTGAAAATAATATGTTGAAACATGTATGCACTCCCTAAAATTTATTATTTGAAAGCCCATTATTTCAGGTTGCAGGCGAGATGTAAATATTTTTAGTGCGTATTTTTTCAAAGAATAAAAAATCTTGTATTTGCTTTAAAAAAATAGTTAGTTTAACTTAAAGATAGTCTTTTTTATAGTAAATATCATATTATGCTCTTATGGCAGGTAAAATAATGGTTGAATTTTTTCCTAAGGATTTTTCAAATGAAATTTTTTAATGATTTTTCAAAAGCGTCAAAGGGGTTTGAAAATTGCGTTACAACCATTGATTCCCATACAGAAGGGGAAACCACGCGCCTGGTCGTTAATGGCCTGGGGGATATCAAAGGGAAAACCATGATGGATAAGCTTGAATGGTTTAAATCCAGATATGATAATATCCGATGTCTTTTGACAAAAGAGCCAAGAGGGTCCAAAGAAATTCTGGCTGCCGTGTTGACTGAGAATGTAACCAGGACAGCAAAGTTTGGATTGATTTACATGGATGCAAGGCGGTATCCATATCTTTGCGGGCATGCAACCATTGGCGCTGTCGTAACCCTGGCAAGAACAGGTTTTCTTGACCTTGAACAGGGAGAAAATTTTGTACTGGTGGACACCCCGTCCGGGCCTATGGAGGCCAGAGTATTCGTTCATGGGGATAAGCTTAATTCTGTGGCTATTAATATGGTGCCCTCCTTTGTTTATGATACCGGTCAAAATATTGAAGTGCAGGGGTTTGGAACAATAAAGGTGGATCTTGTATGTACTGGCGGTTTTTTTGCCATGGTGGATTCAACTCAGATCCCGATGGAACCGGTTCTGGAAAATAAGGCATTTTTAACGGATCTGGGCATGAAAATTATTGATGCTGCCAATGAGCAGCTTAGCGTGTCCCATCCTGTCAGACCGGATGTCAGAACCATTGATGTGACAGAATTTTATGATTCAAAATATGATAAAGGCAAGGCCTTTGGCAAGGGCATGGTAATTTATGGAGAATCCCATGTAGACAGGTCTCCCTGTGGGACGGGCACGGCAGCAAAATTGACCCTTCTTCATCATTATGGGAAAATCAAAATGAATCAGAGATATATTAATTACAGTCCTCTTGGGACGTCTTTTGACGCGATGATTGTAAAAAAAGAAAAAATTGGATCTATTGACGGGTTTATTGTGCAGATTAAAGGTATGGCATATTTAACGGGAATTCATCATTTTATAATTGAAGATGATGACCCTTTTCAAAAGGGATTTATTATCTAATGAAAGCTATCGCAGATATCATTTTACATAATGGCAATATTCAAACCCAGGATGATGGTCATCCAATGGCCCGGGCCGTTGCCATATCCGGAAACCGGATTTTAGGTGTCGGGTCTGACCGGGATGTTTTAGGTCTGGCATCGGAAAACACACAGGTGATGGATCTGGGTAACCGGCTTTTGTTACCCGGATTTATTGATACCCATTTTCATTTTTATGAGTGGGCATTGAACTATGACAGTGTTGATTTTTCACGTGTTTGCTCCTTTAAGGAAATGGAAGAAGCTGTTTCAAAGAAAGCCTTGGCCGCGGGCCTTGGAAACTGGGTATTGGGGCAGGGGTTTAATGAGTCTGATTGGCCGGAAAATAAAATACCTGACCGCTATGATCTTGACAGGATTGCACCCGATAACCCGGTCTGTATCTGGAGATGCGATCTCCATCTGGCTGTTGCCAATTCTCTTGGCTTAAAGCTTGCCGGCATTAGTGCTGCAACTCCTGATCCCAAAGACGGTGTGATTGCAAGGGATGTATCCGGTCGTCCCACAGGTGTCCTAAGAGAGCTTGCCTCAAACATGGTCCGGAATGTTTTACCGAAGCTTTCAAGGGGAGCAGTGCTTGAAAATATGCAAAAGGCAGTAAGTGATGCCCATGGATTTGGGCTTACTTCAATCCATGATATCCGGCTCATGGGAGGGCTTGACGGAAAAGATGCCTTAAAGGCGTGGCAGTACCTGAGACAGGAAAATAAACTTCATATCCGTTGCCACGTGGCACTTCCCGGTGAAATGACAGACCAGGCTGTTGATCTGGGCATTTTTACAGGGTTTGGAGATGATTTGCTGAAGATAGGGTTTTTAAAGTTTTTTGCTGACGGCGGCATGGGCGCAAGAACTGGCTGGATGACTGAAAAATATCTGGATGCTGAATATGGAATGCCCTTAACCCCGGTGGAAGATATTGAAAAAGCTGTGTTAAAAGCAGATCAGGCCGGGTTAAACGTTATGGTACATGCCATAGGAGACAGGGCCAACAAAGAAATCATTGATATGTTCCAGAGGATTGAAAGCAAGGGTCAAACCAAGTGCAGGATTCCCCATCGAATAGAGCATGTTCAGATGATTCTGCCTGAAGATCTTGAAAAATTTTCAGCGTTGAAAAATATTGCTGTCTCCTGCCAGCCCAACAACTTAAGCCTTGATATTTCCATGATTGATGCCTGCGCTGGGCCCCGGGGGAAATATGCCTATAACCTGAAAAGTATTTTAAAAACAGGTGTTCCCTTGATGCTCAGTTCAGATGCGCCTGTGGCAGATCCCAATCCTCTGGCAGGAATTTATTCTGCTGTTACAAGAAAAAGAATGGATAAGACCCCGGAACAAGGGTGGTACAGGGAGCAGGCACTCAGTGTTGAAGAGGCAGTTAAGGCGTATACGATCACCCCGGCTCTTGTCTCAGGAAGGGGGGAACAATTGGGATCCATTTCAAAAGACAAGCTTGCGGATATGATTGTTCTTGATCAGGATATCTTTAAGATTGATCCGGACAGAATAGCAGATGCAAAAGTGGATATAACCCTTTTTGATGGAAGAATTGTTTATGAAAGATGATGCCCAACAGATGGCCATGACATATCTCCAGACGATTTTTAACCGGTCGGCTGATGGTTTGATGATCTGTGATGCCCAGGGAACAATCCTAAAGCTTAATAAAGCTGCTGAAATTTTAAATGGGGTTAAGGCATCTGAGGTGCTGGGAAAAGATGTTAGAACCCTTGTAAAAGAAGGACAGATTGACAGGTCAGCCACCCAGGAAGTCCTTGAAACAAAACGCCAGGTCAGTGTAATTCAGACGACACCGCGGTCAGACTACACCTTGCTGGTCACCGGAACCCCGGTTTTTGATGATAACCATAACATTCTTTTTGTTGTTGTAAATGAACGCGATATTTCTCTTATCGAAAGCATGAGAAGGCAGCTTGCGCTTGTAAGGCAGGAATCTGAAAAAATAAAGGATGAGTTGACCGAGTTAACCCTGCTTGAATTAAAAGAGAATAATATTGTGGCCCAGAGCGATTCAATGAAACAGACACTAAAGCTTGCCTTAAAACTATCTGTTATTAATGCTTCCAATATTCTGATCCAGGGAGAATCAGGTACAGGCAAGGGGTTGCTGGCAAAATTTATTCATAAGCATAGTAGCGGAAGTAAGAAACCGTTTATTCAGATTAATTGTGCAGCCCTGCCTGAAAACCTTCTAGAGGCTGAATTGTTTGGATATACAAAGGGAGCGTTTACAGGAGCCAGTGAAAAAGGAAAGATAGGTTTGTTTGAACTGGCATCCGGGGGGACGCTTTTTCTTGATGAAATCGGGGAAATGTCCATCGGAGTACAGGCCAAGCTGTTAAAGTGCCTGGATGATCACGAAATTATGCCCATTGGCGGTACCGTTCCAAAAAAAATAGACTGCTCGATTATTGCCGCCACAAACCAGGACCTTGAAACCCGGACATTCAATAAGAAGTTCAGGCTGGATCTTTTTCACAGGCTTAATACATTTACGCTTTTGATTCCGCCATTGAGAAATCGCCCTGAGGATATTCTTGAGCTGGTTCGAATCACCCTGAAAAAATATAACAACCGATACAATCGCAGAGCACGTATCGGTTACAAGGCTTTTGAGACACTTCAAACCCATGACTTCCCGGGGAATGTCCGGGAACTGATCAATATCATTAAACAGGCCATTGTTATGTGTGATGGACGGTCTTTAGATGATTATCTGGTAAAAGCGTTAAACAAGACCAAACCCCTTGGGACAAAAGTGCAACCAATGAAAGAAGGCAGCAGTCTGGCAGATAAAATATGGACGGTTGAAAATGAAATGTTGATACAGGCAGCTATGAAATGTCTTACCACCAGGGATGCAGCCAGGTTTTTAGGGATCAGTCAACCATCTGTGGTCAGAAAATTTAAAAAGCACGGACTTGCTATTGCAAAAAAGTAGAGTTGATCCGTTTTTGTATCAGACATGTGGATAAGCCTTCCTTTTAAGGGTTTGGATAACCATAAGCTTGATTCATTTTTAAATCGTATTATATATTCAATTATTTTAAATAGTTGGCTGAATATAAGTGATTTTTAAATGAATCAAATTCAATCTGGTTCTTTCTATTTGTATCCCCAGTAATAAAAACTTCTTTTATTTTCAAATACTTATAAAATTATTCAAGGCACTGGTACAAAGATTGCTATAATAAATAATTTTGAATGCAGCGAGAATCGTATGAACGCGTAAAGGCTATAGGATGGTTGAATGAAACATAAATCGTGGAAACCCTGGATTTTATTATCCCCTTCTTTGGCAGCTGTCTTTTTTCTTCTGGTGGTCCCTGTCTGTTTTGTGATTGTATACAGTTTTTGGCTAAGAGCACCAAGCGGTGCGGATATCCCTGCCTTTCAATTTGGCAATTATGCTAAATTTTTTGCAGATTTTTTTTATCCTTCAATTTTATTGACAACCCTCAGGGTGGCGCTTGAAACCGTTTTTTTATGTCTGATCATGGGATATATCCCGGCTTATTTTTTTTACAAAACCGAATCCAAATTCAAACCATTTTTAATGATTATTGTGATGCTGCCTTTCTGGATAAGCTTTATTATCCGTACATTGAGCTGGATTAATATTCTTGGGGACTCAGGGCTGATAAACCATGTCTTAATGAAAATCGGCTTCATACAGCAACCGATTTCCATGCTGTATAACGAAGGTGCCGTTATCATGGGGCTGCTACAATACCTGCTCCCTTTTATGATTTTAAATATTTATGTCAGTCTTGACGGTATTGATAAGAGCCTTGCTGAAGCTGCAAAAAGTCTTGGATGCACGGAATGGCAGGCATTTAGAGAGGTTACTCTGCCATTGAGCCTTCCCGGGGTTAGTGCAGGATGTCTGCTTGTTTTTGTTCTAACCTGCGGCACGTATCTGCCACCCATGATCCTTGGCGGTCCGGGAAATGAAATGATTGCAAATCTTATTTTTAAAAGAGTCATCGGTACCCTTGACTGGCCGTTTGGCTCTGCTATCAGTACTATTTTGCTGATACTGCTGGCGACCATTGTCTATACCTATAACCGGTATATGGGCATAAGCCAGATATTTAAGACATTGAGCAACGAATAATCATGCAAGCTAAGTGTTAGGGACGGATATGAAAAACATTATTTCAGGGTGGTCATTAATAAAAATTTTTACTTTGCTGGTTTATATCTGGATGTTTGCCCCGATTGTTGCGGTTGTTATCCTGGCTTTTAACCCTCAGCAGTTTGGTTCTTTTCCCATGGAAGGATTCAGTTTTAAATGGTTTGTAAAGCTTTCTCAAAACTCTACCATCCTTGATGCGTTTAAAAATTCTATGGTCTTAGGCTCTTTAACGGCAATATTTTCAACGGCCATTGGTGTCCCCGCTGCCATGGCCTTTATACGGTATGAGTTTAGGGGCAAAGATTTTCTTAACACACTTCTGCTTGCCCCAATAATGATCCCTGAAGTTGTACTGGGCGTTGCCCTGCTGTTATTTATCAGATGGCTGCAGCAGCCAAAGAGTTTTGCCCTGTTGCTGATTGGTCATGTGGTCCTGACACTGCCCTATGTCCTTTTGATTGTCCAGGCCCGGCTGGTTGGGATTAAAAGAGAATATGAGGAAGCTGCACTGTCGCTCGGTGCCAGCCCGTTTCAAACATTTCGGGAGATAACATTTCCATTGCTGGCACCGGCTATTTTTGCGGGCATGCTTTTTGCGTTTACCATTTCCTTTGATGATGTAACGGCAACCCTTTTCTGGGCAACGGCTCAGAACCAGACCGTTCCTGTTAAAATATTCGGCATGTTGCGAAACTCCATCAGTCCTGAAATTAATGCCCTTGGTGCGGTCATGATTGTGTTGACCGTGTCAACGCCTTTACTTGCCGGATATATATCCCGGCGGTTTGCAAGGGGTAATAATAAGACATAAGCAGACACACAAACACCGGATGTTAACCTCAGGTGTTTGAAATTTTAATCATTTGGTTAAAGGAGAAAAGAATGGAAAAAGATTTGAAGAAAAAGTTTGATGATGTTTATGAAAGTTACAAAGAAGGCAACATTTCAAGACGTGATTTTGTAAAATTCATTGGTATTTCAGGTGCTGCTCTGGGCCTTTTAGGAGGACCCTTCGGGCTTGTTCAAAAAGCATTTGCTGCAAAATCAATTACCGTACACTCCTGGGGCGGGTCAACCTCTGAAGCGTTGAGAAAATTTGCATTTGATCCATTTACCAAAGCCACGGGAATTAAAGTGATTGATGCGGCTTTTACTGGTATGGCTGCATTTTTAACACAGGTAAAAGCTTCTTATCCACCTGGCGGAGAATTTAATATCGCCCATTTAAGCGCTGTTTATGATTATGCCCGTTACACAGATCTCGGGTTTGGTGTTGAATTGGATGAAAGTAAAATACCAAATCTCAAGAATGTAATGAGCAAAATGACAAACACCCTGAAAGGAATCAGTAAGGGAACTCTTTCTGCCGTGCCTTATGATTTAGGTCAGACAGGTATTGCCTATAATACGGATAAAATATCCAAGGAAAAAGCTGAAAAACTTGGCGCATCTTTATTATATGACAAGAGCCTTAATGGAAAACTTGGATCATGGGGTGGGGATCACATCACCAACATGTGGTATGCAGCACTTCATACGGGACAGGACCCAAACAATATCAAAGACGAGAAAGCAGTCTGGGAAGCTCTGAAAGAACAAAGAGGCATGATTAAAAAATATTGGGCATCCGGTTCTGAGCTGATGAGTCTTCTGGGAAATGGTGACATTTATGCAACTGTTGCCTGGTCAGGCAGGGTAGGATTATTGCAGAAAGAGGGTCATCCAATTGGATATCTTGCACCAAATGGTACATATTCCTGGATGGAATACATGTATGTCCTTAAGGGGACAGACCTTGAGGTGGCTCAAAATCTACTCAATTTTATGCTTGAACCTGAAGCTGCCAAAGCAGTTGCCATCGGCCAGGGCTATCCGTCAAGTCTTGACCCGACAAAAGTTGCCATGCCGGATGAAATCAAAAAATTACCGGCATTTGACCCTACAGGCAAGTTAGAGGGGTATAAGTTTGCAGATCCTGCGTATTGGAATGGCCACCAACTTGATTGGGCTGAAAAATGGGATAGGATTATGGCCGGCAAGTAAGAGAATCACAAATGTCTTCAGACCCCGGCTTGCCGGGGCCTGAAGATTAATTTAATGAATAAGTTGGGGGCGTATGGCTTTGAAACAGGAAAAAGACCCTGCATTTGTAAAGTTCAAAGGAATTGAAAAACGGTTTGGAAAAGTTGTTGCAGTTGAAAAGATGGACCTTGAAATTCCGGAAGGCTCTCTGGTAACTCTTTTAGGTCCCTCTGGATGCGGAAAAACAACACTTTTGCGAATGCTTGCAGGCTTGGAGGAACCCACCCATGGTGATATTTTTATCAAGGGTAAACGGATTAATGACACACCCATTCACAAGAGAAACCTGGGCATCATTTTTCAGAACTATGCACTTTTTCCCCATAAAACCATTTTTGATAATGTGGCGTTTGGACTCAAGTACAGGAGTGCATCAAAAGCCATTATGAAAGAAAAAGTTGAAAAAGCCCTGGAAACAGTCCGGCTTCCCGGAGTCGGGGACAGGATGCCATCCCAGTTATCAGGTGGCCAGCAACAGCGTATTGCCCTTGCAAGAGCCATTGTTATTGAACCTGATGTGTTGTTGATGGATGAACCCTTATCAGCTCTTGATGAAAATTTAAGGGAAGATATGAGAAGAGAGATTGACAATCTCCAACAGGCTTTGGGAGTGACCACTATCTTTGTTACCCATGATCAGAGAGAGGCATTGTCCATGTCAGATAAGGTAGTGGTCATGAAAGACGGGTTTATTCAGCAGGAAGGTGATCCTGAAGAGGTTTATAATAATTCGATCAACCATTTTGTCGCAGATTTTCTAGGACATTCCAATTTTCTCAATGCTATTGTAAATGAGAAACAAGGCAATTATTTGAGTGTGACCCTGGAAGATAGCAATACCTGCCTTGCTATTCCGGCAGGAACATTTAACAAAGAGGACAAAGTGGAAATGGTAATCCGGGCGCAAAAATTTCAATTGGGTTACAGAGCCGACCATGTCCCGGAACAAGGAATGAATGTTTTTTTTGGAAAAATAAAGGATCGCAGTTATATGGGGGGAGAAGTCAGTTATTTTGTAGAACTTGATAACAAGCTTGTGCTGCATGTAATCAATTTTGTCAAACGATCTCCATACCGGCGGGGGGATGAGGTGTTTGTGAAAGTGAATCCTGATCACTGCCGGTTGCTTAAAGTTTGATGCGCAAAATAAAGATCAGTTAAATCCTATAGTCAGGTAAGAATAAGAATTAAGATTAATTCAAATGGAGAGTTGCGTTAAAAATAAGGTGCAAAAGAGTGGTGCTTAAGAATTTTTCAGACCATAAAATAATTCAAAAAAGTTTTGGATGGATTAAGAAAAATCTTGATCCTTCAAGTAGTTATATTATTCTTGAAAATGATTTAACCAGACAGACAGACTCTATTTTTTCCAAAGCCCTTATCACGTATCAATACTTGAAAAAGGGAAACTATGCCTGGAAAAAGGTTTATGATTCCAAGAATTTAAAAGAATACCTGGTCATACAAATTGATCCGGGAAATGAAGATGAAACATTGGGAAGCATTATGGGATACGGATTTTCAAAAGAAACTATATCCTATTTATACAAGGCAGCAAAAAGAGTATAAGGTGTAAAAATGTCCAGGGATTATTGTGTTTCTGGGCGACGTGGAAATGAAATTTTTGTTTAAAGGAAGGGCAATGGAAAGTAAAGATCGTTCAATAAACATAGTGTTCAAACATTCAGGGGAAAAAACCCATGTAAGTCTTGCCGCTTTGACAAGAGCAGCAATTGAATTCCTTGATATCTATGGGACGAAAACGTTTGCAGGAAAACAATTCTGCAAGATCACAAAAGATGGCAACGGGGCACAAAAATTTTCCAATCTATTGGAAAAAACAGGGTATCCCAATGACCCGGAAGGGTTTTTTGCCCAAATTTTTTCAGATATTGTTAAAGGGGAAATGAAAAAGATAAGGGTGAATCAGGTTGAAATTCCCCATCTCATGCTCGTGGCAATCCTTGAGCAGGCCCTGCCGGGATATGGATATATTTCCATTAAAGATACCCATCAGCTTGAGAAAGCCACTCATATTGAAGTTCCTGAGAAAGATCGCGCACAACTTCAACAAGTTATTGAAACATATCCGGTCCGGTTGTCACGCCATACCATTCGCCAGATGCTGGTATCAAAGGATGTGGCTTATCAGTATTTGCCGTTTATCGAAGAACTGGATTCCGGCGGTCATACCAACACCTGGATTGGTCAGTTCCATGACGGCCTCCTGGAACAGATGTACCAGAACCGGGTTATCTTTCTTTTAAACATGGCCTGTCCGGTTTATTGCAGGTTTTGTTTCAGGAAACATAAAGATTCCAGAAATGAAAAGAACCCGACGGTGGCAGGTGTTCAAAAAGCGATTCAGCATGTCAAGGATTCTCCGGCTGTCAAAGAAATTGTTGTTACGGGTGGTGATCCCTTCATGAACCGGGCCAATATGGCAGCGACCATAGACGGGCTCATGCAGGTGGATCATGTCCAGACTCTCCGTCTTGCCACACGATCCATTGCTTATTATCCAGATCTTTTTCTTGGAAATGAAGGAGCTTATCTGAAATACCTGAAGCAAAAGAACTTTGAACTTCAGCAGCACGGCAAAAGGATGGAAGTGGCCACCCATTTTATTCACCCGGATGAAGTGTCGCCTGAAAGTCTTGAGATTATAACCGATCTTGTCAACAATGGCATTGCCGTGTATGTCCAGACCCCGTTTTTGAATGCCTGCAATGATACTGGTCCTGAACTGGTAAGGCTTTTCAGCCTGTTGCGGGGCGCTGGTGCCGAACTTCATTATATTTATATCCCCTGCAGTCCCATCCATGGGAACAGCATTTACTGGAGTTCCTTGTCCCATGGAATAGATATTGCCAATCACCTTCGCGCCCACCTGTCTGACAGGATTATTCCCAGCATCTGTACGGCAACCCCCATCGGAAAAATTGACTGGTATACCAGTGGATGGGCAGTGGAAAAGGTGAAAGACAATGAAAGTTTCATCTGGATCAGGACCCCTTATACTCCGGATTATTTTAAATCCTTTGCCCCTCTTGCCAGTGAGCTTACCAATATAAGGGTCAATGATGAAGGAACTATTGATATCCAGTATATGGCACAAATTGGTGATGAATCTCTTCTTCATGGGCCCAGACCTAAAAGAATTGCCAATGAAAAAGAATCTTTATCTGCTGGTGATATTGAAACGCTTAAATTTATTTTAGCTAATGAAAGGCAGACAGGGCCATCCATTGTAAATACGGGTTTTGAAAAACTTTCGCGCCTCCACGAAACCAGGGTTGAGATTGATGCTCTTGCATCTGAAAGCGAGATCGATTATATCAGATCAGATGACAGGATTACAGATGTCATCATATCCTCGTCAAAGGATGCCATAGAATCTCTTTTTTATATTAAAAAACTCATTAAAGACTTAAAGGATATTCCCCATGTAAATGCCGTCCGGCTTTTAAGCATGAAGTTTAACAATGAGCCCCAGGCTTATACACGGGCTGTGATCAATACTCTTGGGGATTTGAATAATCTTTGTGTGGTGAATCCCTTAAGACTGGAAATCGAAACCTGGTTTACCCTGTCAGATGAGTTAACTGATGCCCATACAAAACTTGCCAGAAGATTAAACAACAAGGGCATAACCGTGTATTGCAATACCGCTCTTTTAGGGGGTATCAATGATTCAGATGAACAAATCCATTCCCTTGCCAATTCAATAAGGAAAGCAGGAATTGAATTTCATCACCTCTATGTTGCCGGGCTTTCCATCCAGCAAAAGTGGAATATAGACCATCCAGTGGATTCCTATGATGTAGTCGATATTGCCACAAAAGTCAGAAGAGAAGGATCAGGAAGAGAGATCCCGAGATATATGATTTCAACCTGCTTAGGCGAAGTGGATTATGGCCTGACATCATCTTTTGTTCATGACAATGGTCAACTAAAGATAAAGCTTGGCTGTTATGATTTATCCTATTATAAAGGCCTGGATGAAAAGTTTGTGCTTCCCAAAGGCATTACCACAGATGATGATGGATCTCTTGTGGTGCCCATAGAAGGATTTATAAAAACAAGCCAATTCCCTGTTTCCTAGGTAAAACAAAATGATGAAATACCCCTATATAGCATACAGTCAAAACATTGATATCCAGCCCATCTTTAATAATTTGAAAGGTGATCCCCTGGTCGTAGACATGTCGATCAACTCACTCCTTTTTGATACCATTGATGTCAGGGATCAGAAAGGGTTTCAGAAATTTCTGGATGATGATATGAAAGACAGGTACACCTGGGGCTTTTCATCATATCTTGAAAACCGGGAGATTGTATTGTCACAATGCCCCCAGATGGTTGAAGAACAACGGTTTTACCATCTGGGGCTTGATATTATTGTTCCCCTGGCCACACCCTTGCACGCCCCTTTGGATGCCAGGGTCAAGGAAAGTGGATATGAAGAGGGTGAAGGAAATTATGGGGGCCATGTGCTTTTAATGCATGAAAGCCCCTGTTTTGATACTTTTTACAGCTTTTATGGCCACTTAAACAGGGAAAGGCTTCCTGCTTCCGGTACACTTTTCAAGGCTGGAGACCCCTTTGCCTTTATCGGGGATTTTCATGAAAACGGGAACTGGTTTTACCACACCCATCTTCAGGTTATTACCCAAAAAGGATTTGACCAGGGATATCTTTCCAAGGGATATTGTGCGGCTAAAGACCTGGCTATAATGGATTCCTTATGTCCTTCGCCTTTGTCCCTGTTCAAAATCTGATCGGGTAACCTTTAAATGGAGGTATGCCGTGGATATTAACCAGACCCTCCCACAGGTTGATCTTCCCCCAAACATGATCCACCTGGGACTGGGGCAGCCAAGCAACCATTTGCTCCCCATAAAAGAGTTGGAAAAAGCCGCGGCCCATTGTCTGTCAAAAGAAAACAGTTTTTTTCTTGCCTATGGAGAAGAAAGGGGCAATGCTAACTTCAGGCAAACCCTGGCTGATTTTTTAACCGGCCAATATCCAAGTCCGGTTGATCCGGGGCAATTG
>JAHJDU010000279.1 GCA_018812385.1 Pseudomonadota bacterium | reverse complement strand
GGACTTTACAGAATTGATCTGGAAGAAAAAAGAAAATTATCAGAAAAAGCAGAAGAAGAAAGTAAGATAAGATTTAAGACCTTAATTGAAAATTCATTAAATTGTATCTCCATTATACAGAACGATAAAAAAGTCTATAGGAATGAAGGTTCTAGAAAGGTTCACCGCCTTAGTACAAGTGCTTTTGAACCCCCTGATTTTGAAAATATCTATGTTGATGATCAAAAGCGGATAAAAAAAAAATATCAAGACTTAATTAAGAACAAAATAAGGCATATTGAAACAGATTTCAGATATTATCCCGAAGGGGGGAAAGAGGAATCCCAGGTAAGATGGGCATTAATCAGTGCCCAAAAAATAGATTATATGGGTATTGAATCAGTGATAACCAATGTCATGGATATTACGGACTCCAAAGAGGTTGAAAATTTTTTAAGAATCCAGGATAAAATGACATCTCTTGGCAGGGTCACTGCGGGAATTGCCCATGAAATACGAAATCCTTTATCCGGTATTTATATCTATTTAAAAGCGTTAAAACAAATATATAAAAATATGGGCGATATTAACAATGTTCTATCAATAATTGACAAGGTAGAGCTTGCCTCCAACAAGATAGAATCCATAATTAAACGGGTAATGGATTTTTCAAAGCCTGGCAAACCCCAGTTTATCCTGGCCAATATCAATAAAAATGTTGATGAGGTTACAAAACTGACATCTGTCTCATTAAGGAAAGATGGGATTACTTTTATAAAAAAACTTGATCCAACTCTTCCGGAATGCTGGAACGAACCGCATCTGATTGAACAGGTTGTCTTAAATCTTATTACCAATGCGGCCGAGGCCATGAAAGAGTATGCCGGCAAAAAAATAATAGAGGTTGAAACATATAAGAAAAAGGATTGCATTGCTATCTCAATAAAGGATTCAGGTCCTGGTATACCCATATCAAGCCAGTCAAAAATATTTGATCCGTTTTACACAACAAAAACCAATAGCTCAGGCATAGGTCTTAGCATATGCCAGAGAATTATTATTGACCATGGCGGTTCGTTAAGGTTTAATTCCGGCACAAAAGAAGGTGCCCGGTTTATTATTGAGCTACCCCTGAAAAGAGAAGAGATTGAGCTGTGATAAGATACTCAATCAGCGTTGTTGATGATGAAGAATCCATTCGTGACGGTCTTGAGCTGATCCTGTCTGAAGAATATGACATCTCTTGTTTTGCCGATGCAGAATCATTTTTATCAGGTCTGGAAAAGAATGCGCCGGATCTGGTTTTAATGGATATTGGTCTGCCTGCCATGAACGGAATTGACGCTTTGGCTATCATAAAAAAGAAGACACTTGATCTTCCGGTTATCATGATAACTGCATTTGAAGACATTAATATGGTTATCCTGTCAATGAAGATTGGTGCTTTTGATTTTATCCTCAAGCCCATGAATCCTGATATTCTTGAGTTAACCATTAAAAAAGCCATCTCCTCCATTGCTTTGAGAAAAGAGGTTAAAATTCTCCAGGAAAAATACTTGAAAGATAATCACCCCTGTTTTATCGGGGAAAGCAAAAACATTGAAGATGTTATGGATTTTATCAATATGGTTGCAAAAAGCCCGGATACACCCATTATGATAATGGGGGAGACTGGGACAGGAAAAGAATTGATAGCAAAAGCCATCCATGCCAGAAGCCCGGTTTTTCAAGGATCTTTTATAGCTGTAAACTGCTCTGCCTTTCCTGATGAATTAATAGAGAGTGAATTGTTCGGATATGAGGAAGGGGCCTTTTCCGGTGCCAAAAAACAGGGTAAAAAAGGCTTTATCGAAGAAGCAGATAATGGCACCCTTTTTCTTGACGAAGTGGCAGACCTGAGTCCGGCAGGGCAGGCTAAACTTTTAAGGTTCCTTGAAAGCGGTGAATTTTATAAGGTTGGCAGTACCAGGAAATACAAAGTAAAGGTACGCCTTGTTTCTGCAACAAATAAAAATCTGGAAGAATTAATTGATCAGGGCCGTTTCAGAAGGGATCTTTTTTTCAGGCTATGTGTTGTAAAAGCAAAAATTCCTTCTTTAAATGAAAGAAGAGACGATATATTGCCTTTAGCTAAACATTTTTTATATGAGTTTAATAAAAAATTCCAAAAGAACCTGAAAAATATTTCAAGAGAAGCTCAGAATCTGTTGCTTTCACATGAGTTTACCGGAAATGTAAGGGAGCTGAAAAATATTATTGAAAGGGCATCTCTCATCGCACAAAGCGATGTGCTTACCAGGGAGGATCTTGGAATTTACCCAAAATCAGACAATATGGAAAAGCCTGAATCGGATGGTTTTAAAGACCAGGCTTTCCACATACCAGACCTTGGAATAAATATAGGTAAATTACTGGAAAGTATTGAAAAAAAATATATGGAACACGCTTTAAGACTTACCAAAGGAAATGAAAGCAAAGCTGCCAGACTGCTGGAAATGAATCATCATACATTTAGATACAGATGGAAAAAATTAAATAAAAATAACTCATAATATAACACCTGCATTACCCCCCCCCTCATATTTCATATCTTCTAAATTTTTCTAATTTTCTTAAATCTTCTAAATTATTTTTAGAATTTTTCAATTTTTCACACAACCCAAAATAAACGATTTTCTTATAACCAGCTGTAATTTAAACAAAATCACGCCATCTCATATCACTGGCATGTTTAATGCTCTAATTGTTTTAAATTAAAATAAACTCTGGCGGTAATTTATGGGAAAAGAACAAACAAAAACATTACAGATCATGCTCATAGATAATGACAAATATGTCAGGGAATCATTAAGTACATTTTTTGCCAACGGGCAATTAAAGTTCCTGATATTCAAATCAGCATCTGAGGGTCTTAATTCCCTTAAATATCAGGATATTGATGTTGTTATTTCTGATTATTTTCTACCTGATATGGACGGGCTGACTTTTTTGAAACAGGCAGCCATTCAAAAACCGGGGATAGCAAGGGTCTTGATGGCAACAATTATAACTGATGAACTTAAAAAGGAAATATCAATGGCTGGAATTGATGCGTTTTTAGAAAAACCGCTGAGTGTAGCATCCATTGATCATATTCTTTGTGAAATAAATTGTGAAATAAATAAGGAACATTTAACCAAAACAAAACCGGAGATAAGCAATGAAAAATGAAAAACCATGGGATTGGCATTCAGAAAAAAAAGAAATTCCGGTAAAAGAATGGCAAGAGCGCTTTAACTGGGTTGAAGAACTTAGTGTCAGTCCTGATGGAGAAAAGATCGCAGCCATTGTGAATACTGATGAAGCCCAATTCAGTGTCTGCATGAATGGAGAAATCTGGGAAGAAACGTTTGAAAAAGCCTGGTGTCCAAGATTTTTACCGGACCAAAGACTTGCAGTACTCGCATTCAGGGAAGAAGAATGGACTATCTGTGTAGACGGTGCTTTCTGGGAAACATGGTTTGATTATATCTGGGATTTTCAATTTACCCCGGATGGATCATTTATGGGTGCAGCCGTTCAAAAGGACGGACGATATGGGATGGCTGTCAATGATACGATATGGGACTCACTTTATGAAAACATATCCGGTGCGGTCTTAAGCAACCAGGGAACTTCAGCCGCTGTTGTTCAGGTGAATCCCTTGGGTCAGGGTGATATTGAGGGTTTCAGCCGGGGCGTTTTTTCGATAGCTGTAAATGGTATTGCCAAGCCTGAGAAATTCATGAATATCTGGGATCTGTCTTTTGACAGCAAAGGGGAACAGATTGCATCTTCCATCAGAAAAAACCGTGTTGATTACTCCATATCCAAAAACAACCAGCCATGGGGAAAAAACTTCCAGTTCTCCTGGAAACCTGAATTTATCAATAAAGATGCTTCTGTGATAGCTCCTGTCAGACAGGGTGGCAAGTGGTTCCTTTTTAAAGATGCCACTCCCTTCTGGAACAAAAGTTATGAACAGCTCGGCAAACTGGCGGTTCATGGAGATGGGCAAAAAATAGCGGCTGTCGTTTCTGACGTCTTTGGCAAATGGACTGTTTCAGAAAATGACAAAACCTGGGATTTTCACTGTGACTCAATGATATCAGAGCTTTTTTACTCTGGTAATGGAGATTCACTAGTGGCGGTCTTTAAGAACCAGGGATACTGGGATATTGCTGTCAACGGGAAACCCTGGAACATCAAGGCAGACAAATTGTGGAATCCGGTTGTAAGTTTCAACAACGAAATAATGGCCACCAGAATGGAAAAAGACGGTGGTTTTTATCTGGTTGTCAATGGGAAAGTTTATCAGGAACGATTTGATATGATCTTTGAGCCACAGATCAGTCCGGATAACGATAAGATTCTTTTAAAGGCTATGAAAAACGGCATTTATTTAAGACAAGTACTTACTTTAGACAAAGTTCTTTAGAGGAGAAAAATATGCATTCTTTTATCAATTTTATAATGGGCCCCATGGTCTGGATCTCATTTCTGATATTTTTCATCGGCGTTATATTCAAACTTTTTCAAGTGATTAAAATGGTCAATGAACGAGAAAAATTTATATACACGTATCTATCATTGAAATATAGCTTCAGATCTATCTTTGCCTGGCTGATACCGTTTTTACCAGTCAGTACACGAAAAAGTCCGGTTTTTTACAGCGTCTCCTATGTCTTCCATTTGCTGTTGTTCTTAGTCCCTGTGTTTTTGTTGTCCCATGTTGTACTTTTAGAAGAATCAATGCAGTGGTCATGGTTTGCGAT
>JAHJDU010000278.1 GCA_018812385.1 Pseudomonadota bacterium | reverse complement strand
TCTGACTTATTCATTTCACCATCCTAAAGTATTTAACCGGTAATTTCCAGTAGACGGGCCATATTTTCTGAGAATACCAAAGCATTATCTTTTTTGGAATATCCTGCTTTCTCAAGCATTCGATTTTGTAAATCTATCTCCCTGGAATGCGTAAACCATGGCCAGTCCGTTCCAAAAATAATATGCTCAGGCCCATGCGTTTTTAAAAGATAAATAAACTCTTTTTCCTCCAGCACGTGAGCGGCATTTGACGTATCAAGAAAAAGATTATCCATAGGAGTAAGATTTGTGCTGATTTCCTTAAAAGGCGCTGCCAATCCCCCCATATGCGCCGCAATAAAATCAATTTTGGGGAAACTTTTGATCAACTCAGCTAAAAGATACGGCGTTGTATTATGTTCAGGAAGACTTCCAAAAAATTTGTCTGCCCCGTAAAGGGTATCCAGAATCACAAAAAATCCGGAATTTTGGGTTTTATTAAATTCTGTGATTAAATCAAAAAGATCAAAAGTTCTGGGATCATCTAAAGCAAACTGCTGGGAAAAGGAGCACAACTTGATTCCTTTTATATTTCTTGATCCGAACTTAACAAGCTCTTTCTTATTTTCAGCATACTCCGGATGAAGTGTGCCTGCAGTATACAGGATATCCGATTTTTCAACCATCTCATAAAACGAATCATTTACCTTGCCAACCTCTTGTGCTCCGGCAGTGGGAAGAATAAAACATCCCCCAATCCCGTTCGCTCTTAACTCATCTTCAAGAAATGATACACCTACTCTATCTTCTGCCCCGTTTGTCTGTAACCCTAGTATCTCAACCATCTCTTTTCTTTTTTTAACGTTGGAGATAACCTTTGGATGAAACAAATGGGCATGACCATCAATTATCATTTTTCTTTACTACTCCATAATCTATGATTTTTATTTACAACCCTATACTGATATTTAAATTCATATGAGAAAGCAAGAATATTTTTTCTTGATATGTGACTATAGTGTAGTTTATTAAATCTTGCGAAAAAACAATTGTCCCTGCGACCATGCGGCGCTGCTGGATGGCTTGACGTACAAGAGGATTTTCCTGCAAAGTGATCTGATCCTGGGTCGACAGGCTGTTACAGAATGCTGATTTTCCCCATTTTTGAAGTTGTAACTTATTGATTTTATTGACTCTCAATTTTGAAAAATGTAGTTCCGTAACAGCCTGTCGAACGGGGGCTGAGTCTATATAATGGAACCCCGTCACCTGTCACAATACCGGCAAAATCCAATTCAGCATTTCCGGCTAATCGGTTGATCCGCACTGCCAAATCTGAAAGATCTTTGTTAACTACCACAGAGAGATCCCTCCTACCAAAAAGGACACAACCAACAAACACAAAATTAGTTTAAATCGGATCGAGTGTATCATTTCCTGCCTCTGATAGCCGGTTATCGTCCTTGCCCAAAACTTGTCCAACATGGGCTTGTCAATATGGTAGGCAATATGTTTGCCAGGAATATGTATAGCCCCAATCATAGCCAGTTATAGCCTATGATAGCCTATAATATTTTTAAAATCAGAATAATTTTGATTCAGATAAGGCCAGGCGCAATTAATATTATTTTGCAATGTGTAAAAAATACTGACAGACTCAGGCCTGAAATAGTCACCTAATCAGCGTTCTGTTGACGGGGGAGATGAATGCCATTCCGGTTTTTAAAAAATTCCATTTTCTCCCTTGACACGTAGTTATTATGTAGCTTATATATAGTTACATTGTACCAGGTAGAAAAGAATTTTTTTAGGGTCACTTAAGAGTGAATTGGTATTTGTTATTACGGCTTAATAGTCCTGAGCTTATAGCATAGATTATGAGAAAAGGGGAATAAAAAATGAGGTATGCAGAGACGGGGTTTAACTTAGAAGTTGATCTAACCCGGGGAAACATTGAGAAGGTAGCATCTGACCCACGAGACACCGAGCTTTATCTGGGGGGTCTAGGCACTAATGCCAAGATATTGTGGGACAGGGTTCCCCCTGAAGTTGAGCCTTTTTCTCCTGAAAATCTATTAATCTTTGGTGCGGGTCTTTTATGCGGCACACCAGCTGTCGGTTGTAATCGTACCATTGTTTCTACCATTTCTCCCCAGACAAAGTTAATGGCATTTTCCATGATGGGGGGATTTTTTGCGCCGGAATTGAAGTATGCAGGATTTGACAAAGTGATCCTTCGCGGCAAGTCTCCTGACCTGGTTTATCTGTGGATAAACAATGACAAGGTGGAAATACGGGATGCGTCTCATTTAAAGGGTAAAGGCTCTATTGAAACTGCAGAAATTATTCGAAAGGAGTTGAAGGAGCCCAAAGCCCAGGTGGCTGCTATTGGCATGGCCGGTGAAAACAGGGTTTTTTATGCTTCCATCGAACAGGGAAGGTCCAGTGCCAGCCGAGGTGGCATAGGGGCTGTCATGGGAGACAAAGGGGTAAAAGCCATTGTTGTTCGTGGTACAAAGGATATCAATATTGCTCAGCCCCTGGAATACATGGAACTTTGCAACGAAGTCATGGAATACATACAATTTAGAAATGAAAACCCGATTCCGGGAGTTATGCCCATATTAGCGGGCCTAGGCTCCCCGCAAGAGATGAAAGTCCATGATGAGAAATGGCATACGGAAAATTTCATGTGGGGAAATTCCCGCACCCGCAGAAGAGATTTCTGGAACGATGAGGTCGCAAGAGACTGGATGGAGACATTGGATAAGGCAAGGACTCGACTGATCAGCTGCTATAATTGTCCGATGACATGCGGGGCAACAATTTCCATGCCGGGACTTCCAACCTATATGATGAAATGTTTCACAAAATTGACCTACACAATGGGCGCTTTTTCAGACCTGGATTTTGGTTTAAGAATTGCCCAGAAAGCTACTGAGTACGGATTGGACGGATTTTCCGCCCCACAGGTAATGGCCTTTGCCCTTGAACTTTTGGAAAACGGCATTTTAACGGATAAAGACTTCCCTCAAATGCCGACTGATAATGAGGGGAAATTCTATTATTTGCTTGACAAAATTGTCCGGCGGGAAGGGATTGGGGATATCCTGGCCAATGGTACGTATTGGGCGGCCAAAGAGATTGGCAACGGCGCGGAAGAATATGCCCATAATAATATTAAGAAAATTGAGCAGCTACCTCTCAAGCTATCCATGCTGAATCCCATCTATTTTCTTATGTATTGTACTGGTGAGAAGATAAACATTACCCAGATTGAAGGGCAGTTTCCCCAGGCCCCATATCCCAAGAAAGAGCACAGAGAAAAGTTCTGTGAGGACTGGATCCAGGTTCCTGATGAAAAGTTTAAGCAATATTTTCTGGACTGGGAACCCAGGGGTGAA
Source organism: Pseudomonadota bacterium (assembly GCA_018812385.1). GTDB lineage: Bacteria > Desulfobacterota > Desulfobacteria > Desulfobacterales > Desulfobacteraceae > Desulfobacula. The sequence continues at coordinate 4,830 of JAHJDU010000278.1, read as the reverse complement.
AACTCAATGCCTTTTTACCCAACCGTTGACATGTGTTGTGATATTGTTGACTGGCAGGAAAGGATGCATTACATCGATGATGCACTTGGTCAGTGTTCCGGTTTGTCATCATTTCCCTTAAAACCTCCGTATCATATACACAATTACCCGAAATTTATTTCCGCAGGGGCCGGGATTGATATGGATGAAGATACACTGTCCCAGGCAGCCAAACGTTACCGAACCCTGGTTCGCGCCATCAATATAAGAAGAGGCATGAGAAGAAAAGATGAGAAACCGCCTGAGGACCACTGGAAAAAAAGATTCCCTGAACTTGAAAAAGAGCTCTTAGATACTTATTACAAATTCAAGGGATGGAACAATGACGGCATCCCTACAAAAGAGTCCTTACATGAATTGGGGTTGGATTACGTGGGCGAAGACTTTGTTGCGAGAGGGATCTTAACGGACAGCGAAGATACGCCTGATGAAAATGCTTCTTCCAAAGAGGCAATGACCAAAAAAGAGACAAATTAGCGTGGAGGGTGTGAATCTTGACTGGTGATAAAATTGTTCAAAAAATGAAAAAAATAAAAACAATAAGAATTGATGTTGATAAATGCAATGGTTGCCGGGCTTGTGAGATGATCTGCTCCGCCTTTCACGCTGCACCAAAGTACAGCAGCAATAATCCTGCCAGATCCCGTATTCGGATCATTCGTGAGCCTTTAAGGGATCTATATGTGCCTGTTTTTGCGGGAGAATATACTGTTGCCGAATGTGCCGGCAGGGATAAATATACCATTGATGGAAAAGAATACGATGAGTGTTCCTTTTGCAGAGCTTCCTGTCCATCCAGGGACGAGTTCAAAGAACCTGATTCCGGTCTGCCTCTCAAATGCGATATGTGTGAAGGCGAAGAAGAGCCCTTGTGTGTAAAGTGGTGCATGCATGATGCATTGATTCTGGAAGAAAGGGAAGAGGAAATCCTGGAAGAGCAGGAAGAATTGGAGCAGGAAGACCTGGAGATCGGTTTGGAATCACTGGCAGACAAACATGGATTGCAGGCGATAATGGATACCCTATCCCGAATGTCTAAGAAGGACTGAATCAATGGAAACTATAACCCCCTTCATAGAAGTAATAGATGAGATAAAAGAGGCCGGTGGAGAAATCTTTAAGATGTGCTTTCAATGCGGACTCTGTGATGCTGTCTGCCCGTGGAACAAGGTTCGACCCTTTAGCATGCGTAAGATAATCCGGGAAGCGGCCTTTGGTTTAACCGAGATAGAAGGCGAAGATATCTGGCGTTGCACAACCTGTGGGACCTGTCCTGCACAGTGCCCCAGAGGTGTTAAACAAATAGACGTCAGCGTAGCCCTGCGAAGAGTAGCGACGGAATACGATGTTTTTCCTGCTTCTGTTAAATCTGCCCGTACTGCTCGAGCAAGCCTTATCTCCGAAGGCAACCCATTACAGGGAGACCGAAAAAAAAGGGCTGACTGGGCAAAAGATCTGTCTGTGAAAACATACACCGAGGGGATGGAAGTCTTGTATTTTGTTGGCTGCTATCTTTCCTATGACCCAAGAATGAAAAAGGTAGCCACAGCCACAGCCAATATCCTTAAAAAAGCAGGAGTAGAATTTGGGATACTGGGTGATCAGGAAAGTTGTTGCGGAGAAAGTATCCGAAAGACAGGCAGTGAACAAGTGTTCAAAGACCTGGCCCGGAAAAATATAAAGACTTTTATCGACAATGGCGTAAAGAAAATTATTGTTTCTTCCCCCCATTGTTTTCATACTTTTAAAAATGAATATCCTGAATTTATGGTGAACTTTGAGGTTATTCATATGTCCCAGTATATCCTGGAACTGATCAATGCGGGAAGGCTATCGCTCAAAGGGGAATTTCCTAAACAAGTCACCTATCATGATCCCTGTTACCTGGGCCGGCATAATAATGTATATGATGAACCCCGAGACCTTTTAAAGAAGGTAGCCGGTTTGGAACTGGTTGAGATGGAAGCTTCCCGCAAAAACAGCCTTTGCTGCGGCGGCGGCGGCGGCAGGATCTGGATGGACACACCCCGGGAGGAAAGATTCTCCGACATCAGGCTCAAACAGGCCGAAAAGACTGGGGCGCAAGTATTGGCAACATCCTGTCCATACTGCATCACCAACTTTGAAGAAAGCCGCCTTAACCTTGAGTATGAAAAGGTCATAGAGGTTAAAGACATCACCGAAATTATCAGTGATATGATTTAAGGATATGCTATAGGACAATTGAGGAGATAGAAAGTGGGAAACGACATATTGCCAAAAGAAATAATTCAACAACTTTCTGATAGTCATGGTTCTGACAGTCTTATTTCGGAAAGGCTGGGAGATAAAAATTTTGGAGACGTAATGGTTGTTGGTGGAGGGGTCAGCGGTATCCAGGCCTCTCTTGATCTTGCCACTGCGGGTTTCAAGGTTTACCTGGTTGAGAAAGAACCGAGCATTGGCGGCCATATGGCCCAGCTTGACAAGACCTTTCCCACCAATGACTGTTCGATGTGAATTCTCTCTCCTAAACTGGTCGAGGTCGGCCGGCATCCAAACATAGAAATTCTGACATTAACTGAAGTTGACACGGTAGAAGGGAAAAAAGGTGATTTTAAGGTATCCCTTAAAACCAGACCCCGATATATTATAGAGGATAAATGCACGGGATGTACAACCTGTGTACAATACTGCCCGGTTCAATATCCTGATCCCTTTAACCAGGAAATATCAAATAATAAAGCGATTCATGTATACTTTTCCCAAGCCATTCCCCTTGTCTCATATATTGATGACAGCTGCCTTAGACTGAAAGACAAAAAATGTGATATTTGTTCAGGTGTATGTAAGACCGGCGCCATCGATTTCAGACAGACGTCCAAAAAGACGGACATCAATGTCGGCGCGATTATTTTATCTTCCGGCATTACTCCGTTTGATCCTTCAGTGAAAGAGGAATATGGCTACCCACAGATGCAGAACGTGGTCACCAGCATGGATTATGAACGGCTCTTATCCTCAACAGGTCCTTACGAAGGAGAAGTTCAGCGAACCTCTGACAAAGCCCATCCCAAAAAAATAGCCTGGATTCAATGTGTCGGCTCAAGACGGGTAACCGAAGGGGATAACAGTTATTGTTCAGGCGTGTGCTGCACCTATACCCAGAAACAGGTGATTTTGACAAAGCACCATTATGAAGATGCTGAATGTACAATATTCCATAATGATATTCGGGCGTTTGGCAAGGATTTTGAGCGATACTTTCAAAGAGCAGAACAACTGCCCGGGGTTGAATTCATCAGAAGCTATGCATCCATTGAAAAAGAGATCCCGGAAAGCCGTAATGTGGTTGTCAGATATGCAACTGCCGATGATGGTGTCAAAAGAGAAGAATTTGATATGGTGGTATTATCCGTTGGATTGAATCCGCCCAAGGCCTGCAAGGAGATTTCAGAAAAGTTTGGAATTGATCTGAATTCATACGGATTCAGTAAATCAGACTCTTCCAATCCCGTTAAAACCAACAGACCTGGAATTTTTGTTTCCGGCACATTCCTGGGCCCCACGGATGTCCCTGAATCCGTCTTTACTGCCAGCGGTGCCAGCGCCCAGATTGGTGAACTGCTTGACTACAGACGAGGTAAACTGGCCAAAGAAAGAATTTATCCTGAAGAAAGGGAGGTTTCCCATGAAGAACCAAGGATAGGCGTTTTTGTCTGTCATTGCGGGGCAAATATCTCAAGTGTAGTCAATGTGCCCTCAACGGTTGATTATGCTTTAACCCTGCCCAATGTGGTTTACGCAAAAGAGCAGATATTTTCATGCGCCACCAATTCAGCCCGGGAAATCACGGATCTTGCGAAAGAAAAAGGCCTTAACCGCGTGGTTATCGCAGCCTGTTCTCCCCGAACCCTTGAACCCTTGTTCCGGGATACCTTAAGGGAAGCGGGCCTGAATCAATATTACCTGGACATGGCCAATATCCGGGAACATTGCTCCTGGGTTCATGCCAGGCAAAAGGATGAAGCCACCAAAAAGGCACATGACATTGTACGGATGTCCGTAGCCCGTGCTAGTCTTTTGGAACCGTTAAGGGAATATGGTCTGCGCGTCAATAAGGCAGCCCTGGTGGTTGGCGGTGGTATTGCCGGCATGACCTGTGCGCTTTCCATTGCAAACCAGGGGCATGAAGTCCATCTTGTGGAAAAGAGCAAAGATTTAGGCGGAATGGCCAGAAGACTTCATTCGACCCTGGAAGGGTTGGATGTTCAGACATATCTGGATAACCTGATCCGTCAGGTCTATAAAAACCCGTTAATCCATGTATCCCATGAAGCCACTATTAAAAGTGTTACAGGCTATCTGGGCAATTTTATCACCACCCTTGTAACCGAGGGAAGGATCAAAGAAATAAAACATGGCGCATCCGTCCTTGCCATCGGTGCACAGGAGTATAAACCTGCTGAATACCTGTATGGGGAAAACGAATCTGTATTCACACATCTTGAGCTGGGAGAAGAGATCGCTAAAGAAAACCAAACCGTCATTAATGCCGAAAGCCTGGTAATGATACAATGTGTGGGCTGCAGAAACGAAGACAGAAATTATTGTTCCAGGGTCTGTTGCGGTCATGCCGTAAAGAATGCATTGAAGCTCAAAGAGAAAAACCCCAAAATGCGTATATATGTCCTTTTCAGGGATATAAGAACCTATGGGTTCAGAGAAGACTCTTATAGGGAAGCATCGGAAAAAGGGGTGCAGTTTATTCGATATACTCCCGAAGACAAGCCCCTGGTGGAAGCTAGATCG